>JAUMUB010000001.1 GCA_030530905.1 Bifidobacteriaceae bacterium
CGAAGTTCAACTTGTGGTTCATGATGCGCAGAAAAAACATGTGATGATAACGCTTGGCGATAGTTTCAGGGTTAAGAATGATAATAATCTTATTGCTGAGATTAAAGCTGCGTTTGGTCCTAATTGTTTGAAGTTATGAGCAAACGAGCGTAATTAGTATTTGATTACTGCATAATTTATTTGCGGTTGCTTTGTTTTACGGTTATTCACTCATTGTCTCATAGTTTGCGCAGATGTTTACAAGTTGATAAGACGTTTTTTGGCATATCAGTATATTTGCGCTGTTAATAGCTATAAATGCAGTGTGTTGTAGCAACTGTTGATTGCGGGTTGCAGTTATGGTTGTAAGATTCCATCAGATTATTATTAATATAATCTGGTAGGGATACGTTGTATCTCAACATTCGGTAGAAATTCGTAAGAGGTTGTGATTTGTAAAATTGTATTGTTATGATGTTCAAGTATGACGAATATCATGCAAGTTACAGATTTACGCCCTTTAGGCGATCTTGATCGCGCCCAATTATTAGCAGCAATGCCGCGTGCAGAAATGGGTACGCAGGAAGCAACCGAGTTGGTTCAGCCAATTATGGAAGCTGTTCGTAAAGATGGTGCAAAAGCGTTACGAGAGTTTAGCGAGCGCTTTGATAAAGTATGCTATCAGCCACTTCGCGTGCCGCAGTCTGCAATGGATGAGGCTTTAGAAAATATTGATCCGAAGTTACGTGCTGCAATTGAGGAGTCGGTGCGTCGTATGCGTGCAGTATGCGCAACGCAAGTTCCAGAAGATTTTCATACTGATATCGCGCCTGGTGCTCGAGTTTCTCAGCGTTGGATACCGGTGGAACGCGTGGGATTATATGTGCCAGGAGGTAAGGCAGTATATCCAACTTCAGTGATTATGAACGCTGTTCCAGCACAGGTTGCTGGAGTTGAATCTCTTGCAATTGCAACGCCGCCAAGCGTTGATAATAATGGACTTCCAGCTTCTTCAATTCTTGCTACATGCGCTATTTTAGGTGTGAAAGAAGTGTATGCTGTAGGTGGAGCGCAAGCTGTTGCAATGTTTGCTTATGGTGCTTTAGAAGAAGATGGCACAGTATTATGTGATCCAGTTGATAAGATCACTGGTCCTGGAAATATTTTTGTCGCAACCGCTAAAAGCTTGGTATCGCATATGGTTGGTATTGATTCTGTTGCAGGCCCTAGCGAGATTGCAATTATTGCTGATTGCACTGCAAATCCTGAATGGTTGGCTGCGGATCTTATTGGTCAAGCAGAGCATGATGAGCTTGCAGGATCAGTTCTTATTACTGACGATGAGCAGTTAGCGCAAAAGGTGCAGGATTCTCTTGCATATCGTGTTCCGCGCACTTTAAATTCTGAACGTGTTCGCATTGCTTTAGAAGGCTCACAGTCGCGTATTATTATCACCACAGGTATTGAGCAGTCCATTAAAGCAGCTAATGCGTATGCTGCTGAGCATCTTGAAGTAGTTTGCGAGAATGTCGACGAGGTTATTGCGAAGATTCGCAATGCTGGTGCTATTTTCCGTGGCGCGTATTCTCCAGTACCATTGGGCGATTACATGTCTGGTTCAAATCACGTGTTACCAACATCAGGTACTGCACGATTTAGCGCAGGACTTGGCGTTCATACGTTTATGAAGCCAGTTGAAGTGATTGAATATGATGAGCAGGGATTAAAAGATTTAGCTGCACGTATTAACACGTTTGCAGAGTATGAGAATCTTCCAGCACACGGCGAATGTGTGTTATCTCGCTTTATTGACGATCCATATAATAAGCAAACACTTGAGGAACAAGAACAGCAAGCAGGTCTTTTATGAGTATAAGCCAGTTTCTTCCGCTTCGTAATGATTTATTGCACGAGGAGCCGTATGGAGCGCCTCAGCTTGATGTGACGGCATGTTTGAATGTGAATGAAAATCCATATTCTTTAGATGAGGATGTGGCAAAAGATATTGCTCAAGAAATTCTAGCTATTGCTCCGACATTAAATCGATATCCTGATCGTGATCATACTGCTTTGCGTGAGGATTTAGCGAAATATTTACGTGAAGAATCTGGTGTGGAAGTTGAGTATGAGAATGTTTGGGCAGCAAATGGTTCTAATGAAATCATGTTGCAGCTTTTTCAAGCCTTTGGAGGTCCAGGAAGAATTGCTTTAAGCGCTGACCCAACATATTCAATGTATCCTGAGTATGCTCGCGATACGTTTACTCAGTGGAAAACTGTTGAACGCAATAGCGATTTTAGTATTAATATTGAGAAGTTTATTGCTGCAGTTGAAGAAGAAAAACCGTCTTTAATTGTGTTAACCTCTCCTAATAATCCAACAGGAACATTGCTTGATAATGCTGATATTGCACGAATTTTACAAGCTACTCAGAATGTTGAGGTTGCGGGATCTATCCAAAGTGCTCATCCACTTGTGGTGATTGACGAAGCATATGCTGAATTCAGAGATCCGCAAGTGCCAAGTGCTTTAGAACTGTTGGAGCATTATCCAAATATTGCTATTAGTCGAACTATGAGCAAGGCCTTTGCTTTTGCAGGTGTTCGTTTAGGATATCTTGCGGCTCATCCTGATGTGATTCAATGTATGCAAATCGTGCGTTTACCATATCACTTGTCAGCCTTAACTCAGGCGGCAGCTCGAGTTGCTTTGCGTCATACTAAAGAACAGTTGGCGCAGGTGGCACATTTACGTCAATTGCGTGAGGATACTCAAGAATGGTTGAGTCAGCAAACCTATAAGGGGCATACGTTGCATGTTGCACCGTCTCAATCTAATTTCGTACTTTTCGGCGGTGATTTTGACAACAGGGATCGAATTTTTTCTTTACTTGTTGAACGTGGCGTGCTTATTCGCGTTGTTGGCCCTCAAGGTTGGCTTCGAGTATGCATGGGAACTGATGAAGAAATGGCGTTGTTTAGAAAGTCATTATTAGAAGTGTTGCGTATAGTAGAAAATGAAAACTAAACGTTAAGGATTGTATATGGCAAGGGAAGCAACAATTATTCGCACCACCAGTGAATCTACTGTTGAACTGTATTTGAATCTGGATGGTAGTGGTAAAACTGATATTGACACGAGCGTTCCTTTTTTCAATCATATGATGACTGCTTTAGGCAAACATTCTTTAATTGATTTGACGATAAAAGCACATGGTGACACTGATATTGACGTGCATCATACAGTGGAAGATACGGCAATCGTTTTTGGTGAAGCCTTACGCCAAGCATTAGGTGATAAGCGTGGTTTGCGTCGTTTTGCTGACGCAACTGTTCCGCTTGATGAGGCACTTGCAACTGCGGTTGTAGACATTTCCGGTAGGCCATATGCAGTGTGTTCTGGAGAGCCTGAGGGATTTGAATTTGCTATGATTGGTGGACATTTTACCGGTTCGCTAGTTCGTCACGTTTTGGAGTCAATAGCTTTTCATGCTGGAATATGTTTGCATATGCGCGTGCTTGCTGGTCGCGATCCTCACCATATTGCCGAAGCTGAGTTTAAAGCTTTAGCTAGAGCATTGCGCTACGCGGTAGAGGTTGATCCTCGAGTGCAGGGTATTCCTAGTACGAAGGGGGCATTGTAAATGAGTTCAGATAATGAAGAGCGTTCTTTTAGTGATGAAGAATTAGAGCACGCTCTTGAAGATTTTGAACATGAGTTTGAAGATGCTCAACATAATGCAAATCCTACTAATTTACATGGTTCGACTAGTGAGCAAGATGATAGTCAGAATAGCTCTGAGTCTTCTATGTTTGACTCGTTAGAACAGGATTCTTTTGACGAAGAGTTGGCTGGGATTCTTGGGGATAAGGCAAAAGCAGCTATTATTATCAGTCCTGTTGTTTCTCCCGAGTTTTGTGCAAATATTTTTGCAATGATACACATTCCTGCTGTTTGCGTAGCTGCTAAAGGTAATGTGGTATCTGTTCTTAAAGACCTTGATGATGATCATCCCGAACAACAAGCATCAAGATTAGCGGAGTTTTTCAAAGGTGTTGAAATTGCATTATTGGTGAATCGTGCAAATAAGATTGATTCAACACTTTACAATTCATCGCAGAACGAGGATAGTGTTCCTCCTCCTGTTGTGTTTGCAGCAACTCCTCCTTTTGTTGAAGATGTGATGTTAGGGATAACTTCTTGGCAGGATATTATGAACGATCCTGCTGTTAAATGTTTTGACAGTAGTGATATTAGCGAGGTTAAGGCTCAAGAATTTGTATCAAAGGTGCTTTCGGGAGAGAAAATTTTACCTCCTGAGGAGCAGTAGGATAGGAATATTATGACATCAGTGGTTGTGTTTGACTACGGTTTTGGGAATGTGCGATCTATGGTTCGTGCATTAGATCATATTGGTGCAGATGTGCAGCTCACCGCGGACTTAGATGAAGCATCTCGTGCTGATGGCGTTGTTATTCCTGGTGTTGGCGCATTCGATGCTTGCATTCGTGGTCTACATGCTGCTGGTGGAGACGCTCTTGTTCTCAGCCGCATACAGCATAATCAGCCTGTGTTAGGTGTGTGTGTTGGTCATCAAATTATGTTTGATTCTTCGCAGGAGCATGGAGTTTCTTCTGAGGGTCTTCATCTTGCTAATGGCACGGTTCAGCTTTTAAAATCGCCGATTGTGCCTCATATGGGTTGGAATAATGTGGTTGCTCCTAGTGAGTCGAAATTGTTTAACCACGTTGAAGATGAGAAGTTTTATTTCGTACATTCCTATGCGGTTCCGCTTGATGCTAACGCTTCTAAGGCTGAGAGTGCTGTGGTCTCATATTGCGAATATGAGGATGATAAGTTTATCGCAGCTTATGAGGATGGGGCTTTGTGTAGTACTCAATTTCATCCAGAGAAATCAGGTGAGGCTGGATTGCAATTGTTGAAAAATTGGGTTCAAAATTTTTCTTAAAATAAATTTATTAACTAGTGCATGAATAGTATTAGTTGTGATTAAGTGAGGGCATATGATTACATTATTACCTGCTGTTGATGTTCGTGACGGTAAGGCAGTGCGATTACGTCAAGGTGTATCTGGTTCTGAAACAGATTATGGCAGCCCACTTGATGCAGCTAAAACTTGGGTTGATGCAGGCGCACAGTGGATTCATCTTGTGGATTTGGACGCAGCTTTTGGTACGGGTGACAATAGAAGTCAAATTCGAGAAATTGTAGAAGATTTAGGTTCGCGTGTTCATATTGAGCTTAGTGGCGGTATTCGCAATGATGAGTCGCTTGAATCGGCGTTAGATGCAGGGGCTTCGCGAGTGAATATTGGTACGGCTGCTTTAGAGAATCCTGATTGGACTGCAAGTATTATTCAAAAATATGGCGATAAGGTTGCTGTTGGTCTTGATGTTCGCGGTACTGTTTTAGCTGCCCGTGGCTGGGTTAGCGAGGGCGGTGACGTTTTTGAAATGATTGAATTTTTGAATAATGCAGGTTGTTCTCGTTATGTGGTTACTGATGTGACCCGTGATGGTATGATGAATGGTCCAAACTTAGAGCTTTTGAAAAAAGTGGCACAGTCTACTCAAGCTAAAGTAACCGCTTCGGGTGGTATTAGTTCTTTGGAGGATTTGCGCAATATTGCAACGCTTACTCAATATGGTGTAGATAGTGCCATTCTGGGTAAGTCGTTATATGCTAAGGCTTTTACTCTTGAGGAAGCGCTGCAGGTTACCTAATAATATTTAATGTTATAATAAACTGCAATAAGATTATTAATACTGTTATATTTGTAGTTTTTTCATAATTTGTACCATAAATTGTATGTTCGTTAAATGTCTGTAATATTTGAGTGAGATATTAATACGTATGGATAAACAACAGGAGTTTGCGTTACGAACCGTTGAAGAACGAGATGTGCGATTCATTCGTTTATGGTTCTCTGATGTATTAGGTACTTTAAAATCTGTGGCAATAGCGCCAGCAGAATTAGAAGCAGCATTTGAAGAAGGTATAGGGTTTGACGGTTCGTCAATCGAGGGTATGACTCGAGTTTCTGAAGACGATATGATTGTTAAGCCAGATCCTTCCACATTCCAGTTATTGCCTTGGCGTGGTAGCACTCAAGGCACTGCAAGAATGTTTTGCGATATTCTCACGCCTGAAGGAACACCATCAGTTGCTGATCCACGCCATGTTTTAAAACAAACCTTGGCTAAGGCGAAAGAAAAAGGATTCTCATTCTACGTACATCCTGAAATCGAGTTTTATCTATTTGAAAAGCAGTCGGATTGGTCACAACCTCCTGTGCCAATTGACAACGCTGGATATTTTGACCACGTTTCCCGCAGCTCTGGCATGGATTTCCGCCGTGCTTCAGTAAATATGCTAGAGCAGATGGGTATTTCAGTTGAATACTCTCACCATGAGGCAGGCCCAGGGCAGAACGAGATTGATTTGCGCTATGCTGATGCTCTTACAACTGCTGATAATATTATGACTTTCAGAACTGTAGTGAAAGAAATTTCACTTGAGCGTGATATTCATGCAAGCTTTATGCCGAAGCCATTAATGGATCAGCCAGGTTCAGGTATGCACACACATTTAAGCCTATTCTCTGGAGATTCAAACGCTTTTTATGAAGCTGGTCAAGAGTTTAATATGTCGCTCACTGCGCGTCAATTTGCTGCTGGTATTTTGTACCATGCGGCTGAAATTTCCGCAGTAATTAACCAGTATGTTAATTCATACAAGCGCCTTTGGGGTGGCAATGAGGCTCCTAGCTATATTTGCTGGGGTCATAATAACCGTTCTGCTTTACTTCGTATTCCACAGTACAAGCCTGGTAAGGGTAATTCTTCTCGTATGGAGTTCAGGGCTTTAGATCCTGTAGCAAATCCTTATCTGGCATACTCCTTGTTACTTGCCGCTGGTTTGGACGGCATTGAAAAGCAGTTAACCTTGCAAGATCCAACAAGTGATGACGTGTGGGAGCTTACTGACTCTGAACGTCAGGCAATGGGCATTGAGCCTCTTCCTGCTTCGCTAAATGATGCGTTAAAAGTTATGGAAAAGTCTGATTTTGTGGCAAGCGTATTAGGTGAGCATGTGTTCGAATACTTCTTACGCAATAAGCGTCAAGAGTGGAATGAATACAGTAAGCAAGTTACACCTTATGAGTTAAGCAAATACTTACCACGCTTATAACTTTGATTAAAAATATGCGAAAATAAGAGGATAGCTACTAAGCTATCCTCTTATTAGTTTGAATGAAATTTCTTTTATTTGAGAATTATTTGCTATGTTCGTGGGTTTCCAAACCAACTATTATAAATAATTGAGAAATTACGATTACCATAGCTTGAGCAAGAGTCGCCTGTCCCAACTCCTGCTTTTAATGCGGCGACATTTGGCTGATATGGCGTGTAAATATACAGTAAAGCAGTAGCATCATTCTCAATGTACACATTCGTTCCGCCGCAGCTTTTATTTGGATGATATTGAATGTAGTTGAGTGTGCCAGCATGATACTGATAATTATCTTCGTGTAGGAGATAGTAGTGGAATCGTTTTGCAGCGCCATAAACCTGATTAAAGAATCCGGCGTACATGGTGTCACAGGCTGCATCATCAGGGCAGCTCAATCCCATTGCCCACTTGTATTGCGTTTGCGTTGGGGCAGTAGCAGAGACAAGATGCTGCTCTTTTTGCATGATCGTGAGCAAGACTTTCGGACTTACTTTACATGCAATAGCACTTTTTGAAATTATTTGTGCCGCAGTGTACGTGCCTGCTTCAATAGCATCACAGATGTCATCTTTTGCTTGTGCTGTAATCTTGAATGTTTTAGTTTTTAAACACTCATTTGAAGTGCAAGCAGTTCCATTCTCATCAAGAAAACTTTGAATCTCACTTTCGCTCATAGCATGTGAGTTAAAAAATTGTCCGTCAGAAATAATATTTCCAGGATTAAAATCGTATGTTTGCGCAAGCTGATTTTGATTTATATTAGCTTCATGAACTTCAATTAGCCAATTAGCATAGCGTACAAGTGAAATAACAAGAGCAATAGCGCACACTGTGGCAGTAAGAATAGTGAGAATAATTCGCAACCTTTTTGAAGGGCGAGCGGTATTCCACGAACGTTGGAATTGCCTTGTAAAACCTTGTTTTCTTGATCGCTGTTTTCTGTGTGAAGAACGAATAGGCATAATATGTAATTAAACTCCAATATTTAAAATCTTTTTGCTATTGTACTGATTGTGCGAGCTTGCGAATACGCTGAACACTAATAGGTTTGAGTGTGCCGAGTTCTTGTGCCCATAAAGAAATATAGTACTCTTCAACCATCCATCGTATTGTTTCACACTGCTCTTCAAGCTCATGCTTGTGAGGACTAGCAGCAAGTTGCTGAACCTGTTTACAAGCATTTTTATACACTTCTTGAGCCTCATCTGCCTGCCAAGACCAGCGAACATCTCTATTCTTATCTGCTTTTGCTTTTTGTAAACGCAAGGAATCAGCTTGAATGTAAGTCGCAATTCGCGGAAGATATTGTGCTGGTGTTTTACCGATGAATCCATCGTATACGAGAGTTTGCAAATGCGCTTTAATAGATTGTAGAACGCTTAATAATGGTAGTTCTGCAACCCCTGAAACAAGAGAATCTACTGTAGCATATTTTTTCAAACAGTTAATTACATCATGGACAACCTCGTATACAGTATCTTCAAATATCTGCTGAATACCTGCAACAGCTGTTTGCAAGTCCTCATCATTATTCACTTGTTCGTTAATATTTGGCAGTAATCGTTTTACGGCTGCTAATTGTAAATCTTGTACCAAAAGTTTTGTGCTAGTGTAAGGTGCGGATGAGAGTAGGAGCTTTTCTTCTCCTAACCATCGGCTGGTAATGCGTTCTTGCGGTAATTGCACAAGTTCTAACGCAGCATCCCAAAGAATCTCTGAACGGTGTTGTTGGGTTGCGCCAGCATTGTGTAGGAGGTTTGCCTGCTGTACGACTTTACCCTCATTACCAGCTTTTTGTATTTTATCCCCAATAACTTTACGCGCGCTTTGCTGTGCTTTTTGGGCGAAGCGGTGTTGTAATTCTTGTAATGATTTAGACGTGCCCAGAACCTGTGTTTTTGTGAAGCGCTTACCTTTAGAGTTGCGCTTAGTAATTTGTTCTTCAACTACGAAGGTTACGCGCAAGTAGTTTGGTATGCGTTCAGTAAGCTGCTGAAGTACTTCTGGATGTATTTGAGCGCCAATAGTATCAATAGCAGCCTGGGTGAAAACGTGAGCAAAATCTGGATAGGAGATAGAATCTTCTGTTTCTTGCTGTTTCATACCTGGAAGCAAATCATAATGCTCTTGAATATATGCTTCAATTGTTCTAGCGGTATCAGGTCCTGGAACGAATTGAATACGCAAGGTTTTTGGTAGAGCTTTAATATAGCTGATAATTAATTCGTGCAATAATCCAGGCACATTCCATGTGAATTCTTCAGAGCTTATACGGGAAAGAATGTGGATAGGAATATGCACGCTTACGCCGTCAGCAGGGTCATGCTGATCGTAAATGTAGCTTAAACGCAATTCAACTTTTGAGTTGTCGCTACATGTGGTGTACCAGTAATTGGGGTAATCGTATTCGCTGTATTCTTGAGAATCGGTTAGGCGTTCCACGCTTTCTGGGTCGAAATCAAGAAGATGTGGGTTCTCGGTATGGTGTTGTTTCCACCAACGCGCTAAATGAGCTACAGAAGTAACCGTGTTTGGGATAACGGAATTATAGAAATCATATAAATCTTCGTCATTTATTGACTGAATTATATTTCTTGTACGATGCGCTTCCTCTTGAGATTCTTCAAGGATTTCAATATTGCGGGCTATGAAATTATCGTACGAGAATCGTTGACGAATATCATTTTCAATTAAGCCTTGTCGAATAAGAAAGTCGCGAGCTTCAACAGGATTGATACGTCCCCATTGAACAATCTTATTGCGAACAATTGGTAAACCGTATAATAAAATAGTTGAGCTTGCTACCGCGCTACCTCGAGAACTTGACCAGTGAGGGTCGGCGTATGTAGTTCGGGTGAGGGAGCCTGCTAAAGGCTGAACCCATGCTGGATCTATTTGTGCACAGTATCTTGCCCACAATCGCGAAGTTTCAACAAGTTCAGTACACATAATCCACTCAGGAGTGGTTTTAGATAATCCTGATGATGGGAAAATAGAAAATCGAGTATTACGCGCACCCTGATACGTGTTTTTAGCCATTTTCTGAGCGCGTTTCATTGCTTTAGCGCGCGCGGCACCATGCAGTGAAGCATAATCAGAGGCTTTAGGCTCTTGGATAATTTGCATACCAATCATGGATAGTAAGCCAGAAAGCATAGCAGTATGAATTGCTTCAGTATTCCATGAACAGCATAAACTACTGTGAGCCTGCTGCGCAGTTGGTAGCTGACGGATTGCTAAATCAGGGCGCTTACGAGGTTGTGCACTTCCTATTGTCCAATGTTGAGAACGACACATTGTTTGCAGATCTTCAACAAGATCACGCCACTGGCGAACGCGAATATAATGCAAAAACTCGTGCTTGCATTTCTTGCGCAACATACTGTTACTAGGTGAGCCATCGGCTTGAAATAAGAAATCCCAAATATTAAGAATAGTGAGAAAATCGCTAGTGGAATCCATGAAACGACGATGAGTATGATCTGCTTCCTCCTGCTGATCCTCAGGACGTTCTCTAGGATCTTGAATACTTAAGAATGCTGCAATAATAATAATTGTCGCAAGCGTGTTAGGAGAGTCCTGTGCAGCTTGAATTATCATGCGAGCAAGGCGAATATCAATAGGAATGCGAGAAAGTTTTTTACCAACTGCAGTGAGTTGAATATTATCACGTTTGCGCGTAATAGCTTGAATTTCCTGCAGCTCATTTAAACCATCGTTAATAGCTTTTACATCAGGTTGATCAATAAAACCAAAATCAGTGATATCGCTAATGGTATGTGCAACACCTGTAGAAAGCATGTGCAAAATAACAGAACCAAGCGAAGTGCGCAGAATTTCAGGGTCGCCAAATTCTGGTCGAGATTCAAAATCCTCACGAGAATACAAACGTATTGCAATACCATCAGCAATACGACCACAACGACCAGAACGCTGATTCGCGCTCGCCTGTGAAATCGGTTCAATAGGCAAACGTTGCACCTTAGCTGTTTTGGAATAGCGTGAAATACGTGCTGTTCCAGAATCAACTACATATCGTATTCCTGGTACGGTAAGCGAGGTTTCAGCAACATTTGTTGCAATAATAATGCGCTGATGTTCATGGCTTTCAAAAATTTTATGCTGATCTTTTGAAGATAAACGCGCAAATAAGGGAATAATCTCTATGGCGTCCGCACGTTTCATGTCTTGAGCTTGAACGCCTAAATATTTTCTTATTGCATGTTCAAATTCATGAATGTCGCGCTCGCCAGAAGCAAATACGAGAATATCACGGGCACCTGTGGTGTGCTGTGAGTGAATAATTAACTCTTTACATGCACGCGCAACAGCAGTTGCCATATCGTAGTTGTCAGCATGTTCAGAATCCTCAGTATTTTCAACATGATTAAACCCTGCAACATGTTTCATAAGAGCGGGGTTTGATCCCAATGGCTCATAGAAGATTTGCACAGGAAATGTGCGACCTGAAACGCTTAATACAGGTACTTTGGTTTTAAGAGCTTGTTCAAAATGTTCTTGGAATTTTGTTGCATCAATAGTTGCAGAAGTGATAATAAGTTTTAAATCACGGCGCTTAGGAAGTAGGGAAGTTAGGTAGCCTAATAAAAAGTCTATATTGAGACTGCGTTCGTGTGCTTCATCAATAACGATTGTGTCGTACTTGCTTAAAAGGGGGTCGCGTTGTATTTGTGCAAGTAGTATACCGTCAGTGACCACACGTAAACGTGTGTGCGGAGACGTTTTATCGTTAAAGCGTACCTGTACGCCAACTTCTTGTCCTAATGATGTTTGCAGCTCGTGACTAATACGCTCTGCAACACTGTATGCTGCAAGTCGGCGTGGTTGAGTATGTACGATTTGATGACCGTGAGTGCCACGTCCCATTTCTAATAACATCTTTGGCAATTGAGTAGTTTTACCAGAACCTGTTTCTCCGGAGATAATAACTACTTGTGAGTGTGTAATTGCCTCTACAATTTCGTCGCGTGCTTGAGAAATGGGTAAATCGGTTGGGTATGTAAACTTCATGCTTCGCGAATTACCTCAATTACACGATACCCTTTTGAACTAGCATATTTTGAAACAGTGTAAGATTCACCTAATTGTGTTTGTAGCCAAGGGATGAGTGAATCTGACCCTAAGTTCTTTTGCACAACTAAATACGCGCTACCTTGTGGTTTTAAACGTGGAATCCACATTAATAGGATTTCATGTAGGATTTGCTTGCCTACTCGAATAGGCGGGTTTGACCATATGCAATCAAATTGAATATTGGCTGGAACTTCATCGATTGCGCAAGCGTGAATATTAGTAATGTTGTTCAATGATGCATTGTGGGTTGTTAACTCAATTGCTCGAGTGTTGGTGTCGATTGACCAAACTTTTGCTTCTGGCGCTTCTAATGCCATAGCTAAGGATAATGGACCCCATCCGCAGCCAACATCGAGTAGGTTTGCCCCATTTGGTACTGCTAACTCTGGGGCATGGCGTAATAGTACTGAAGTTCCTAAATCAACACGATGAGTAGAGAAAACACCTGTTGATGTTTCTACGTCTAAGTCATAATCGCGTAAAGTCACGTGTAGTTTTCGGCGAATATCTTGTGATGTAGGTTCTGAAGTAAAGTATTGCTGAGTTTCATCGTTATTAGACTGTGAGCGTGAATCAGCATTTTGAACCTTACGTGCTATTTTTAATGATTTCGCCATGAATCTTCCTACGTCCTTACGATATTGAGCTTTGGCTATATCGGCTATATCTTATTACCAACCCTATTATAATAGGGCTTGTAATAATACTATAACGCTTGTTATAGTGTATGTTACTGTGCGATATCACGCAATGCGTGAGCATACGTAAAGAGGTGTGATTGAAACAAGAGGAACAGGATAATTTGCAGCCTGGCGATTTAGTTCATAATAATGTTTTAGAAGAACACTCTGAGGTTCTTTTAGATGAAGATTATGATACGCATCATGCAGGGGAAGAACTTTGGCGTGAACGTGAATCTAGGAACACGCTTAAGCATGTTACTGGTTTAGGTGAGCTTCAGGATGTTACTGAGGTTGAATATCGTAAAGTTCGTCTTGAACGTGTTGTGTTAGTTGGTGTGTGGTCGAGTTTAACTAGCACATTGCAAGAGGCTGAGGAGTCTCTGCGAGAGTTGGCTGCATTAGCTCAAACTGCCGGTGCCTATGTGTGTGATGGCGTGCTTCAACATCGTTCTAAACCAAATGCGGCAACATATTTAGGGTCGGGTAAAGTTCGCGAAGTTGCAGATATTGTTGCAATACATGAGGCGGACACTATTATTGCAGATGACGACTTAGCTCCAAGTCAGCGCCGTGCTTTGGAAGATGTCACTAAAGTAAAGGTTGTTGATCGTACTGCACTTATTTTGGATATTTTTGCTCAACATGCAACTAGTCGTGAGGGTAAGGCTCAAGTTGAGTTGGCGCAGTTGCAATACATGTTACCTCGTTTGCGTGGTTGGGGTGGTTCTCTGTCTCGTCAGGCTGGTGGTCGTGCAAGTGCTGAGGGCGGTATTGGATCTCGAGGTCCTGGTGAAACGAAGATTGAGATTGATCGTCGTGTTATTCGCAATCGCATTGCTAAACTCCGCAAGCAAATTGCTTCAATGAAGCCTGCCCGTGATGTTAAGCGTGGTTCTAGACGTAAGTTTGGTTTGCCAACTGTGGCTGTGGTTGGTTATACGAATGCGGGTAAGTCTTCTGTGACGAACCGTCTTACGGGTTCTCAAGAGCTTGTTGAGAATGCATTATTTGCCACTTTGGATACTGCAGTTCGCAGTGCTGTTGCTAAAGACGGCCGCCGTTATGCTTTTGTAGATACGGTTGGGTTTGTGCGTAGACTACCAACGCAGTTGGTTGAAGCTTTTAAATCCACTTTGGAAGAGGTGGGTGAAGCAGATATTATTATGCATGTGGTTGATGGCTCTCATCCAAACCCTTTTGCGCAAATTGATGCGGTGAATGAAATTATATCTGATATTCCTCATACGGAAAATATTCCGCGTATTCTTGTTTTTAATAAGGCAGATTGTATTAATACTGATGTTCACGATCGTTTGCGCTCATTGTATCCTGATGCGTTTATTGTTTCTGCTCGATCGGGTGAGGGGCTTGCTGATTTGCAGCGCGCAGTTGAGCATATGCTACCTACTCCTGATGTTGAGGTTAACGCTGTGCTTCCATACGCTCAAGGTTCTTTGCTTTCTTTGATTCGTGAGAATGGACAAGTTGATGCTATTGAATATTTGGGGGATGGTATGCATATTTCTTGTCATGTGAATGAGCATATTGCAGCTAAAATTCTCGAGGTTGCTGTTAAATAACTCAAAGTGCGTATGTAAATATTTATGCTTTGTAAGTATTGTAAATATAGATTATCTGCTAACGTTGTGAATGTGTGTAATAATCTGTGTGATTTTTATTACATGAAACACGGTATATCGTATGCTTTATGCGCTTTAATAGCTTAATAATAGGGTGCTTAGTATAAGGTAGTACTGTTATACAACGAACTTATTAGTCGTTATCGTTCATTTTTAGGAGATGTTTTAGTATGGTGGATTCGCCAATTAAACCAACTAAGCTTGCAGTTATTGGTGCTGGTGCAGTAGGCTCAACTCTTGCTTTTGCAGCAGCACAGCGTGGTGTAGCACGTGAAATCGTACTTCAGGATATTGCGAAGGATCGTGTTGAGGCTGAAGCTCTCGATATGATGCACGGTTCTAGTTTTTATCCAACAGTTTCTATTCAGGGTTCTGATGATGTTGAAATCTGCCGTGACGCTGATATGGTAGTTATTACTGCTGGTGCACGTCAGAAGCCAGGTCAGTCTCGTCTTGATTTAGCAGGCGCAACAATTAACATTATGAAGTCCATTATTCCTAACGTGGTTAATGTTGCTCCAAATGCTATTTATATGCTTATTACTAATCCTGTAGATATTGTCACCCATGTTGCATTAAAGCTTTCAGGTTTGCCTGTAAATCAGATGTTTGGTTCTGGTACCAATTTGGATTCCGCTCGTATGCGTTTTCTTATTGCTCAGCAAACAGGTGTAAACGTAA
The DNA here is from genome assembly GCA_030530905.1 of Bifidobacteriaceae bacterium. Lineage (GTDB taxonomy): Bacteria > Actinomycetota > Actinomycetes > Actinomycetales > Bifidobacteriaceae > Bifidobacterium. The sequence goes on from JAUMUB010000001.1 coordinate 15,332, forward strand.
AGAACGTTCACGCTTATATTGCTGGTGAGCATGGTGATTCTGAGGTTCCTTTGTGGTCTTCAGCTACTATTGGCGGCGTTCCAATGTGTGAATGGAATTCTTTGCCGGGTCATCAGCCATTAGATGCTGAGGCTCGCGATAAGATTCATCAGGAAGTTAAGAATGCTGCTTACACCATTATTCAGGGTAAGGGTGCAACTAATTACGGTATCGCAATGTCTGGTGTTGATATTGTTGATGCAATCATGCGCGACAGCAACCGTATTCTTCCTGTATCTTCATTGTTGGAAGACTTCCACGGTATTTCAGACGTATGCATGTCTGTTCCTACTTTGTTGAACCGTTCTGGCGTGAACTCTCGTTTGAACACTCCTGTTTCCGATCAGGAGCTTGCTTCTTTGAAGCGTTCTGCAGAGACTTTGCGCGAAACCGCAGCAAAGTTTGGTTTCTAAAAACGTTTTAAACTTATAATAAAAGAATCCTCAACTTGTGTTGGGGATTCTTTTTTATTGATCTTTTTAAAGAGATGAAACCTTGAGTGTTAAACCATTTGCACGTAAAGAGTTAAAAGTTATTAATGCTTGGCGTGAGGTGAACAGTGAAAATGATTGATTTGCTCATGCCATTATGCGTGCAATTTGGTTTATATTTTTCGCAGTACGGTAACTACTTTACCCATGATGGTTGCGTGAGTGCCATCAATAGGAGTGTATGCAGGATTGTGTGGTAGAAGCCAAATTTGATTACCATCTTTTCTGAAAGTTTTTACGGTGGCTTCGTCATCTAATAATGCTGCAACTATATCTCCATTTTGTGCTGTGTTTTGTTCGCGCACAACAACATAATCACCGTCGCAAATTGCAGCGTCTATCATGGAATCTCCATGCACCTCTAACATGAATAAATTTCCGCTGCCTGTAAGGCGTTCTGGCAGGCGCATAACATCGTCAACATGCTGCTCTGCTGTGATTGGTGTTCCTGCAGCAATGCGCCCTACGAGTGGAATATCATGTGATTGTGTGATGGACTCAGAAAGTGATTCATCGTTTATAAATTTAGAAATATTAATATTGCGTGCTGCTTGGGGCGCTGATGAGTTTGAAAGGTTTGCTGATTGTTCGTCTTCAACAAGTTCTAACGCTCTACCTTTATGAGCGTTGAGGCGGATGTAGCCTTTTTCTTCTAGGGTTTGCAATTGATGTTTAACTGATGAGGGGCTTTTTAATCCGCATTTCTCACCGATTTCACGAAATGAGGGAGCGTATCCGTGTGAGACAATGTGTTCTTTTATGATTTGCAGAATGTCTTGTTGACGGCTAGTGAGCTTAGCGCGCTTATCGGATTCTTGTTTTGACATAGTATTACCTTTCACTGTTCTTCTTAATAGCATATCGTGTATATTCTGTGAAATCAAACAAATGTTCGACACAGTGTGTTGAATTATTCGAACATTTGTGCAATAATCGTATTTAGTTAGCACAAATGTTCTAAAGAGGTATGATGAAAAAAGTTACTAATAAAGCGCAGTTCGTTCACTCAAAGTCTGCAACAGTTCGTTTAAATGCTCGTGGAAAATTTTTCGTTTCTCTAATTTCCGTTTTATTTGTGACCATGGGTTGGGGTTTTGTTCAGCAAGCAGATGCAAGTTTCTTGCATGTACCAACTCCACAAGTTTCTAGTTATGTTGTGCAATCAGGTGACACATTATGGGGTTACGCTCAAAGCATCACTCCTGAGGGTAAAAATGTTCATGACACCATTGATGAGATTATGCGTTTAAATAATTTGCATAGTTATGTGTTACACCCTGGACAGAGCATTGTTGTACCTGAGCAATAGTGTTATTCTTTAAGTATGCATTGTCCGTTTTGTCATGAATCAGAAACAAAAGTGGTGGATACTCGCATCATTGAAAACGGGTATTCAATTAAACGTCGTCGCGAATGTTTAAAGTGCAAAAAACGTTTTTCAACTACTGAATCCACTTTATTACTTGTTCAAAAACGTAAGAATAATACTTTGGAAGCGTTTGATCGTAATAAGGTTGTTAATGGTATTAAAAAAGCTTGTCAAGGGCGCAATATTAGCGATGCAGATTTGCGTGCGTTAGCTCAAAAAGTTGAGGAGGATCTTCGCGCTCAGGGCTCTTCTCCTGTCACTTCAGATGAGGTGGGTAGGGCAATTTTAAAGCCTTTACGTCAGCTTGACGAGGTTGCGTATTTGCGGTTTGCAAGCGTGTATATGAAGTTTACGAATATTGATGATTTTCTCAATATTATTGAGCAAATGCGCGAAGAAGAATCATAATAAATCATAAAAGAATTATAAGTTTATATATTGTGGGGTTGGTGACAAATAACTTTAGGTTATTATCGCCAACCCCAAATTTAGCTGTTAGTAATATGCAATTATGTATAACTTTTAAATTCCTGTGCATGAAATCAATAACAATATGTATCGCTTAGCTTTAAGTAATGTTATTAACTCTGTATGGGACGTAAATTAGTTATTATGTTGCAATACTTGAGTTCTAATTGTTCCAGGAATTTCTTTAAGTGCTTGAATTGCGCTATCGCTTGGCAATCCAGAAACGTCTGTAACAACATAACCAAATTCACCTTCGGTGGCAAGACCTTGCGCAGTAATATTAATATTTTCATCACTTAAAATATGATTTACTTTTGCAAGCATACCAGGCAGATTATCGTGCAAGTGGACTATACGAGCAGCACCCTTATAGTCACTTAATGTGATTTGTGGTAAGTTCACAGAGAGCATTGTTGAACCAAGGGAGCAATAGTTCTCTAGACGTTGTGAAACAAAGTTACCAATATTTTCTTGTGCTTCTAATGTAGATCCACCGATATGTGGTGTGAGGATTACATTGTCTACATCTGTAAGAGGATTTTCGAAAGGATCACCTGTATTTTTCGGTTCGGTGGCATAAACATCAAGTGCTGCACCAGCGATATGCCCTGAATCCATATGACGTTTTAGCGCCTCGAAATCAATCACAAAACCGCGTGAGAGGTTGAGGAAAATACTGTGTTCTTTCATATGTGAGAACTGTTCTTCGCCGAAGAATCGTGTATTTTCTTTACGGCCGTCAACGTGTAGGGTGACGATATCAGCCTGCTCAAGCAAAGTATTGAAAGTTTCAACTCGAACAGCGTTGCCTAATGCAAGTTTTTCTTCTAAATCGTAGAAAATTACATGCATGCCTAATGCTTCTGCAATAACAGAAAGCTGTGAGCCGATGTTTCCATAACCTACAATACCAAGGGTTTTGCCGCGTACTTCATGTGAACCTGAAGCCGATTTATCCCAAATACCATGCCTCATGTGGTGTGTGTGCGCTGGAATACGGCGCATAAGGCAAATGATTTCAGAAATTGCCAATTCGACCACAGAGCGTGTATTTGAATAAGGGGCATTGAAAACTGCAATACCATGTTTTGCTGCTTCAATTAAATCTACCTGATTTGTTCCAATACAAAAGCATCCAATTGCTGTTAATTCTGGATGTGCTTCAATAACTTTCTTTGTGATGCTTGTTTTAGATCGAATACCTAAAATATCAACACCATGTAATTGTTCGATAAGCTCGTCTTCGCTTAACGCGCCAGAACGTGTTTCTACTTCAAAACCACTTTTTTCAAGTGAATTTACAGCATTTGGATGTATGTTTTCTAATAGTAAAGCTTTAGGCATATTTCCACCTTAAAAGTTTCTTTCTGCTACGTCTTGCTGTGTTCGAACTATGAACAGTTTCTGTGTTGGACGAGTCATTGCAACATATAAATCTGAGGCTGCAACAAGACGCGATGCTGCTTCTTGTTCGATTAAAGCAGGTTGTACTACGATAACGCCATCATATTCCAAACCTTTAACTTCTTGAGCTCCGTATACGCGAAGTTGAGTATCAAGAATATTTTGTTGTTGCAAATGGTTGAATAGTTCAGGATTTTGCTCGTTGAGCTGAGTAAATATTACGTCGCGAGTTTCCTCAATAAGTGAGTCTGGTGTGATAACAGCAATACGTCCTGTACCATCGCGTTCGATGTAATTATTTGCAAGTTCTATTGCATCTTGAGCGACAGTGTGTAATAGCTGGTTATGATTATCACATACTTGTTGTTCTACTGAATTAGGAACAGAGCGGACTGCACTTTGTGTGGAAATATATAAACCTTCATTTTGAGCGAACTGTGAAGCAACTTCTGATACTTCTTTTGGATTTCGGTAATTAATAGAAAGTTCGTATAAATCCCAGCTGTCCTCGCCAAATAATTTATCCATAGTATTCTGCCAACGTCGAGTGCCTGCAAGTGCTGAGGTTTGTGCAACGTCTCCAACAATAGTAAAAGAGTGTGAAGGGCAGCGGCGCATGAGCATACGCCATTGCATTGCAGTGAGTTCTTGGGCTTCGTCAACAACTATATGGCCGTATGTCCACTCACGATCGTTGGCTGCTTTATTGGCAATAAGGTCATCATCTAATCCGTTAATATTGTCAAGTAAGGTACGGGAATTGATGATTCCGTTGCCGAGTCCGCTTTGTTGGATGGCTTCTTTTGCATACTCTTCTTCGAAAGCTTGTTGCGCTTTTTTAGCTTCAATAGCTGCAAGTTCTTTTGGATCAGGTCCTAGTCGTTCCATAGCTTCGTCAAGTAATGGAATATCGCTTGGTGTGAGTGGCGATCCTTTTGGTCGAACAAGTTCTTTAATTTCTTGTTCTTGTAACCATGGTGCAAAGCGGCGTAACTGTTCAGGTTTTGCAAATAACTGGTCAATAAGCCATTGTGGGTTAAGTGGTAACCACGCTAAATTTAGTGTTTTTTTCACATCGTCATTCATGCGAAGCTGGAGTAGAACATCGTTTAACTCTGCGCTTTCTGGCTCATAATCTAGCTGTTCACAATAACGCAGTTTCAGGGTTTGAAGCATGGCATTAATGAATGTGACGCGTGCTTTATTGTGTGGTGCGCGAGTTCGGCGTGCCTCTTCTTGTGCTTGCTTGATGTCTGCACTGTTAATGGATATGTTGAAGTTGTTAATGCGTATGGTTGGCAGTTGTTGTGGAATTCTTACGCGTGCGTGAATAGCGTTTGCAACTGCCTGATACATACGAATGTCACCTTTAAGCTGGGCAGCATGAGCTGATTCTGTGCCTGTGGGAGTAATATTCGGTATTAATTCTGCAATAGTACGGCTGACAACACCAGTTTCGCCGAGTGATGGTAATACTTGATCGATGTATCGTAAGAAGCTGTTGCTAGGTCCGATGATGAGAACACCTGAACGTTGTAATACATTGCGATTGGTGTATAGAAGGTATGCTGCACGGTGGAGTGCTACCGCGGTTTTTCCTGTGCCTGGTCCACCTTGTACAACTACGGTTCGTTGTAGCGGTGCGCGAATAATTCGATCTTGTTCAGCCTGGATTGTGGCAACAATATCTGTCATTTTTCCAGTTCGGCGCGAACTTAATGAAGCCAATAATGCGCCTTCTCCGGTGAGTGTACCGTTTTGTGAAGCATTCTGCACTTGATCGGAGTTCATGTCGAGAATTTCATCTTCTAATCCGATCACTTCTCTAAATGATAAGGTGATGTGTCGGCGCATAATAATGTCGCCATGGTTAGATGGTGTTGCCTCATAAAATGGCCTTGCTGCCTCTGCTCTCCAGTCGGTGAGAATTGGTTCGTGATTATTGTCTGATAAGCCAATTCTTCCTATATATCTACGTGTGCCTGCCTCTGTGTCAAGTCTGCCGAAAACAAGTCTGTCTTCTACAGCTCGTAATTGTGTGAGCCTGTTTTCATACATTGTGGCAAATGAGTCACGTTCTGTTCTTTGAGTAGGAGAGCCGTGTGATCCTGCTGCACGTGTTGCATCAAGACGTTGTTTCACTGTTGCTCGCATATCGTCTAAGCGATTGTACGCCTTATCTACTGCTTGTTGTTCATCACGGATTTGTGAAGACAATGATGTCATTTGTATCCATTCCTTATGAAAAAACTTGAACAATTTATTTTACATGATGAGGCGAACCTAAATAAGTCCTTTTAGTTATTTTTGTGTTGGCTTTCTTGGGCGTGTTGTTTACCACAATTCACCACTTTGAAGATTCCTATTATTTCAGGGTTTATATTCATTGCATTTTGCAAATAATAAAAATTTACAATTATTTTTGCATTTTTGGTGAAAAATGGTGTTCAGTGGGGTAAAGTGGTGAATGTAGTTTTTGAGAGCGTAAGGAGGTGAATATATTGGCTAACGAGCAAAAAAATAATGTTCAGGGTTCACCTCAAAACTCTCAAAACAACATAGAAAACCTGAATATTTCTCAAAAATCACAAACTACGCAGCAGTTAGCAGATGTATTACCTCCACTGCTATTAGGCACATTCGCTCCAAAAATCGACGCAAAAGGTCGAATGGCAATTCCTGCTAAAATGCGCAATCAGCTTGGCGAAAGCATTATTCTTGCTCGAGGCCAAGAACGTTGTGTGTACATCCTCCCACAAGAAGAATTCCGCCGTATAGCAATGAAAATACAGCGAACTTCTATGGGAAATAAGGCAGCGCGTGAATATTTACGTGTGTTCTTATCGGGTGCAACAGAGGAAGAACCAGACAAGCAAGGACGACTTGTCGTACCAACTATGTTGCGTGAATATGCTCACTTAAAAGATGACATAGTAGTAATCGGCGTTGGAACAAGGGCTGAAATCTGGGATAAACAAGCTTGGGAAGAATATCTAGCACAGAAAGAAGATTCCTATGCTGATATCACTGATGATGTTTTGCCGGAGATGGAGTTCTAATGCAGAAGTACACACAAGAAAGCATCGCAACAGTACATAAGCCGGTATTACTTCAAGAATGTATTGAACTAGTTACTAGTAATTTGCCACAAAATGCCACAATAGTTGACTGTACGCTTGGATTAGCAGGACATGCTAGCGCATTTTTGCAAGCCGCACCAACAGCAACGCTTATTGGAATTGATCGCGATCCGCAAGCATTAGAGTTAGCGACTGAACGCGTAGCAAATTTAGGATTATCAGAACGATTCATACCAGTTCACGCGGCATTCGACGAGTTAAGTTCCATACTTGATGACCGCAATATTAGCAAAGTTCATGCGGTATTCATGGACTTAGGTTTATCAAGTTTACAAATTGACGAAGCAGATCGTGGATTCTCATACGCACATAACACTGCATTAGATATGCGCATGGATACCACTCAATCGCTAACAGCACAAGAAATCTTAGATACATATAGTGAACAAGATTTAGTTCGTATATTTAGAACATATGGTGAAGAGCGATTCTCCAAGCCAATCGCAAAAGCAATAATAAAGCGTCGTGGTGAAAATCCAGTACGTACTTCGTATGAACTTACACACCTTGTTGACGGTATTATTCCTCGCGCGCATCGTAGCACTGGAAATCCTGCAAAGAGAGTTTTCCAAGCTTTACGCATTGAGGTAAACGGTGAGTTAGATAAGTTAGCACGAACCCTACCTCAAGCAGCTTTGCATTTAGCAGTGGGTGGAAGACTAGTGGTGGAGTCGTATCACTCTTTGGAAGATAAAGCAGTGAAAAGCTTCATGAACACAGGTTTAACAATAGAAGTTCCAGCGAATATGCCGGTAATTCCTCAAGACGCTCAGCCGTTCTATCGAAATATCACACGAGGTGCAATAAAAGCTGATGAGCAAGAAATTGCGAATAATAAGCGGTCAGCATCGGTGAGATTACGTGCTGTAGAGCTTATCAGGGATATTCCAAAACGATGGCAAGAGTCATATAAAAAATCAGCATAAAACATAAAGGTTTAAAGACTTAGAAAATATCAGGCACGATTAAGAAAGGAGCGACATGCGAACAACAGCAAGAACAATAAGTTCAGACAAGTTAATGAAAACTCGTAGCACAAGTTCATCAACAAGTGCAAGAACAATATCTACGCATACAACAGTGCGTAATGCAAGTAGACCAGCGTCAAATCGCAATAAGACTCGCTCCCAAAATCGTCCAAATAATAGTTCTAATACGAATATTGTGAATCGGGCAATTGAATGGTCGCGTACTCGCAATGCGCGATTAATCAACGTGGTAGTTGCAATAATTTTCCTTATTGGAACGATTATGGTGTCACTTGCCTTGCGAACAGCAATTGTTGAAATCTCGTTTGAATCCAACAAAGCCCAAAATCAGATTATGCAATTACAGCAAGATGTTTCTGATGATCAAGCGAAATTAGATTCCATGGAAGCGTCGCTACCTAAGAAAGCACAGGATTTAGGAATGGTATCGCAAGATAATTCCGTATCAATTGACTTAAAAGATTACAAGCCTAGTGAAGGAATGAAATAATGTCATTAATTCCAAAAAGTGTGAAAATGTATTTGAGCACTAGAAGCTTGTTCGCTAAGAAAGCATTATCAGTATTCTTAGTGCTATTCCTTTGCTTAGCAGTCTGCTTTGGTCAGTTAGTTTCAGTTCAATTGTTTAATGGTTATGCAACTGCGCAGGCAGCGATTGCAAGTCGTACTGTTACAAAGGTAATACGTGCGCAGCGTGGACGAATTCTCGATACTAACGGTAGTGTTATTGTGCAAAGTGTAGAGCGATATAATATTATTGCTGATCCACAGCTCGCACAAAGTTTTGTTCCGATTGATTGTACTGCAAAAACTAAGTCATATTGTCATCAAATTAACGGTAAAGAGGTCGGCACAAAAGGAGCAGCAGCGGTTGCAAGATTGCTTGCACCATTGTTAGGAATGGATGCAAAAGAGCTCGGCGCAAAATTGAGCGTTGCAGGTCAGTACACTGTTCTTAAAAAGAACGTAACTCCAGAAGTAAAGCGTAAAATAGATAAGCTCAATTTAGGTGGTATTATCACTGGGGAAGTTAGCAATGAACGTACATATTCAAATGAAATTGTACTTCCTGCTTTATTAGGTGTTGTTAACGGTGAGGGTGTTGGTGTTACCGGCATTGAGCAAACTGAAAACAAGGTTCTTTCCGGAACTAATGGATATAAGAAATATCAAGTTGGCGGTACTGGTGTTGAAATTCCAGGTACTGAAGTAAGTTCAAAAGATGCTGTTAATGGTTCAGATGTGACTCTTACCATTGATGCTGATGTTGACTGGTATGTAAAGCAGAGCTTACAGAAGGCAAAAAGCGCTTATAAGGCAGACTGGGCTTTAGCAGTTGTTCAAGATGTGAAGACCGGTAATATTGTTGCTATGGAGGATTCTGACGATTTTGTTGCTGGTAGTTCTGAGGCTGCGTTAAATACTCCACGAGTAGTATCTCAAACTTTTGAACCAGGCTCAATCGGTAAAGCATTTTCAGTGGCTGGAATGTTACAGACAGGAAGCAGAAGTTTAACTGATAAGTTTACTGTTGCAGATCAAATTACCAAGGAAGGTCAAAAATATAAGGATGCCGAAAATCACAGTGCTGAACATTGGACGTTAGCGGGTATTCTTGAGAATTCATCTAATGTCGGTATGATCATGGCTGGCGAAAATTTTGGCAACAAACAACGTTACGAATTTTTGAAGAAATTCGGCATTGGTGTTGATACGGTTGGCATTCCTGGTGAATCACAAGGCTTATTAAGTAACTATTCACAATGGGATGTACGAACTCAGCAGGTGGTACTGTTTGGTCAGGGTTATGCAACTAACGCGTTACAACTCACTAATGCAATGGCAACAATTGCCAATAAAGGCGTGAAAGTAAAGCAAAATTACATTAAGTCAATTACTGATAGTGATGGCCATACTACTGATGTAACAAATAGTGAATCCACGCGTGTTCTTGATGAAAATGTCGCACAGCAAATGGTAAAAGCATTGGAAGCATCAGGTTCTTTATATAGCAAGTTTGCTGGTGTCGACGGCTATCGTGTTGCTGCAAAGAGTGGTACTGCAGAAGTTGCTGACGGTAAAGGTGGTTTGACAAGTAGGATTTCTGATTGGTCGGGTATTATTCCAGCAGATAATCCACGATTCGTTGTCACCGTAGTAATGAAGAATCCTCAAGGTACTTTTGGTGGCTTAACCGCAGGTCCAGTGTTTAAAGAGATTGCTTCATTCCTTATGCAAAAGTATGAGGTACCACAGTCTGCTGCAGATCCAAATCCTGTGACAACAAAATGGTAATATTGTAGGGAAGAGAGGCTTAACATGAGCATAATTAATAAAGCCATTTCCAAACGTATTACTTTAGGATATTTGGTTGAAAATTACGGTTTTGACTTAGTTCCAGAGTTTGCATCAGAAGTTACTGTTACTTCTATTGCTACGACTGTTGAATCTGTGAGACAGGGTAGTTTGTATGTGCCAAATTTCACGCCAAGTCTTAAACAAATTCAGCAGGCGTACGAGCTTGGTGCATATGCTCTTTTAGTACCTCGCGCTATGAAAATGCATATTAAAGAGGCGTTAATTCCAGTATTATATGCGGATATTAGTGCATCACAGTTGGGTATTCTTGCAGGTGATGTGTCTGGAGATCCATCAAAAATGCTTGCAGTTTTTGCTGTTACTGGTGATGATGATGATGAGATTAACGCTAATGTTATTCGATTAGCGGAGTTTTTGCATATGTTGGGCAATCCGGTTGGTGTTATTAGTGCGCTTGGCACAACATCTATGAATAGAGAGATGCCGTTTAAATATCCGGTCAATATGGTTGATGTGCAGTATGCGTTATCTGTATTTTTAGAAGACGGAGTTTCAGCTGCAATTATTGCAATGAATGAGCAAACACTAAAAGCGGATAGCTTGCAAAATATCCATATTGATGTTATTGGAAACCCAGTTCATCAAACGAATATAGAAGCGGTAGCGTATTTACAAGAGCTCCAAAAAACTTATGGTTTTATAGTTGGCAAAAACGCTGAAATTACTATGCGAGATGAAAGTTCTGATGTTATGGCAACTCAATCGCAGTTGGCTCGTACTAATGATGAGCGTGATCACTTGTCATTATCTATAGCAATGTTAGTTGCTGCTGGAATTAAAAAGAATAATATTTCGAATGCTCTTCGTGTTGCACGGGAATTGAAGAAATAAGGTGTTTATGCAAGACAATCGAATGATGACTGCAAATATAGCAGAGATTGCAAAAGCTATTCACGCACAAATGAACCGAGATGAATCTTTTGATATTACACCTCATGTGGTGAGCGACTCACGTCAAATAACGCAGGGTGATATTTTTGTTGCAATAAACGGCGAGAATGTTGACGGTCATGATTATGTGCAAACTGCTTACGAAGCAGGTGCAGTTGCTGCCATTGTGGAACATGAGATTCCTAGTTGCGATATTGTTCAACTTATTGTTACTAATAGTGTTCGTGCTTTAGGGGATTTAGCTCGATTTAATATTCAGAAAAGACGTCAACTGCAAGATGATTTCACTATTATCGGCATAACTGGTTCTGTTGGTAAAACCACGACAAAAGATTTGCTTTTTGGCATTCTTTCTCGAATTGCGCCAACAGTTGCGCCTGTTGGTTCATTTAATAATGAGATAGGTTTGCCTCTTACCTGTTTACAAGTTAATGAACAGACGCGATACTTGGTTGCTGAAATGGGCGCAAATCATGTGGGGGAAATTGCGTATTTAACAACAATCGCGCCACCAGATATTAGTATTGTTCTCAAAGTTGGTGTGGCACACTTAGGAGAGTTCGGTTCAGTTGAACAAATCGCGCAAGCAAAATCAGAGATTGTTCGAGGATTAGTTTCAAACGGTGTGGCAGTGCTTAATAAGGCTGATGAGCATGTTAAGGTGATGAGTGTATTGGCACCACACACATTCTGGTTTGATCCAGTTGTGCGCAATTCAAGTAATGCTGAGGAAGAGCATGACTCAAATTGCTTATATGCTACGAATTTGCAAATGGATGCGCTGGCTCACCCAAGATTTACTCTTGTGTACGGCGAAAAACAATTACCTGTAAGTTTGCAAATAAGTGGGGAGCATAATGTTGCGAATGCAATGGCTGCAATTGCTGCAGTTATTCAGTGCGGTATAAATGTTGAAACCGCAGTGCGCAATATTGCTCTTGTACAATCGATTAGCCCTCATCGTATGGCAATTTCAACAGTGTTGTTTGATGACGGAGTGAAATTTACTCTTATAGATGACTCTTTTAATGCTAATCCGGATTCCATGAAAGCTGGTATTCGAGGATTGCTCGAATGGCATGAGGCAAAAAAACATCAAGACAATCAGAATTTTACAGCAGTTTGCACTATTGCAGTATTGGGTGCAATGTTAGAACTTGGTGAAAATTCTTTACTGCTTCATCGTCAGATTGGAGAGTTTTGCGCTCAACAGGGCGTGCAATATCTTATTGCAGTTGGTAGTAAAACTGATGAAATGCTTAATGCTAGTGCGCAAGCAATTGCACAAGGTGCGCAAGGTGAAGGTACTAACATTTCGATAGAATGTGTACAAGGAATCGCTCAGGTGAAACAATTAGTTCATGATATTGCGAAAAACAATACAGAAAGTGTTGTGCTGTTAAAGGGGTCACATGCTTCTGGGCTGAGTGAGTTAGCACAAGACTGGCAGTAGATTGTAAATAGTGGGGTTGAGATAAGTGATAGCGCTGATTATTGGTGTTGTTGTGTCATTTTTAGTAACAATTATTGGCACGCCAATACTTATTAACACTGTGCAGGCATTACATTATGGGCAGTATATTCGTCAAGATGGTCCACAGTCTCATATGGTTAAACGCGGGACGCCAACCATGGGTGGCGTTGTTATCAATATTGCAATAGTGTGCGGATGGGCAGCCTCGGCTTTATACCGTTATTTACGAGCAGGGAGTATACCTTCGGTTGCCGCTATTCTTGTTCTTTTCGCCATGTTATCAATGGGTGCTTTAGGTTTTATTGACGATTTTGCGAAAGTACGTAAGAAACAGAATTTAGGTCTATCAGTTCATGCAAAATTTATTGGACAGTTTATTCTGGCATCGGTATACGCAGTATTGGCATTAATTCTCCCTACTAGATCAGGTATGCCAAGTACACAGGCAGGCATGAGCTTTATTGAAGTTCCATTCCTACGTTTTGACATATTTGGACCAGCACTAGCGATTATCGTGTTTGTTATATGGGTAAACTTCCTCATGTCTGCATGGACGAATGCGGTAAATCTTACAGACGGTTTAGACGGTTTAGCTGCAGGTAGTTCAATGATTGCTTTTGCAGGATATGCCTTCATAGCATTCTGGGAAAGCTATCATCTTATTGGTACTGATCATCTTGGGTTTACGTATGCTGTTGCAGATCCGCTTGATTTGACAATTATTGCTGGATCAGCTGCAGTGTCATGCTTCGCATTTCTTTGGTATAACTCAAATCCTGCAACCGTGTTTATGGGGGATACTGGCTCGCTTGCATTAGGTGGATTGTTCTGCGCTTTATCCATTGCAACACATACTGAGTTTTTAGCAGTTATTCTTGGTGGTTTATTTGTTATTGAAACCTTATCAGATGTGATACAAGTAGGATGTTTTAAGCTCACACGTCAACGAGTGTTCAAAATGGCTCCAATACATCATCACTACGAGCTTATGGGCTGGAGCGAAGGCAAAGTTGTTGTGAGATTCTGGATGGTTGAGCTTATTTTCGTAATGTTCGCGCTCACAATTTTCTACACTGACTGGGTGCTTCGTTCTGGATTGTTATAAAGAAAGTTAGTGGAGAAAAATGACGAATTTTTCTGAAAGTACAGTTCTAGTTGCTGGTCTAGGAATCTCTGGGAAAAGTGTAATTGAAGCTTTAACTCCACAAGTAGCGCGAGTAGTTACTTATGATCAGAAGAAGCCAGAAGCTGACTACCACACAGCTGAAGAGATTAGGTGGGAAGAAATATCGCTTGTTGTCACCTCTCCAGCTTTTAACCCTCGAACTGATTTTATTCTTGCCGCGCAGCAACGAAATATTGAAGTGATTAGCGAAGTTGAGTTAGCATGGCGTTTGAGAGTAGAGAATAAGCGAATGCAAGAGCCTGCACCTTGGATTGGTATTACAGGTACTAATGGGAAAACTTCGACTACTGAGATGACTTCGCATATGTTACAGTCGCAAGGGTATGAGGCTCCTGCGGTTGGAAATATTGGTAAAGCAGTTTCACATGCGGCAATGGATTGTACAAATGATGTTCTATGCGTGGAACTTAGCTCATTCCAATTACATTTCACATATTCTCTTCAGCTGGATTGTGCGGCTATTACAAATATTTCTGCTGATCATCTTGATTGGCATGGTGGTATGGAAAACTATGCTCATGATAAGGCGACTGTGTACAAGAATGTACGCAAGGCTTTAGTTTATAATGCTGATGATGCTCGAGTGCAACAGCTTGCAATGCAGGCTGAGGTGCAGGATTCGTGCAAGCGTATTGGTGTTACGCTGTCACAACCTCAACAAGGCCAGATTGGAATTGTTAATGATTGGATTGTGGACAACAGTGGGCTTACGGGCAAGAAAAACGCAGTTAAGCTTTTGAATGTACAAGAGCTACCTAATTTGTTAGAGCCAAATGGAAAGCCTTATCCTCACTTATTGCAAGATGCTCTTATTGCTCTTGCTCTTGTGCTTGGCTTTGGCGCAAATTTGGAGAAAAGCCTAGAGGGTTTACGAGCTTTTGCACCAGGTGGCCATCGCATTCAAACGGTTGCACAGTACGCGCCAATAATCGGTGAAAACTTGTCAAGTATCCGCTTTATTGACGATTCCAAAGCCACTAACGCTCATGCTGCTGAAGCTTCCTTGACAAGTTTTCGCCAGCACAGCGTTGTCTGGATTGGTGGCGGTCTTGCTAAGGGATCACGTTTTGACGATTTGATTGAACGCTGTGCGCAGCGCATGCGCGCTGCTGTGATTATTGGCGCCAATCAGGAACCGATGCGTGATGCCTTAGTTAAACACGCGCCAGATTTGTCAGTCACCTACATTCCTGCTAACTCCGATCACGTAATGCGTGACGCAATAGCAGCTGCGATGCAGTATGCTCAGCCAGGTGATGTGGTGCTGTTAGCTCCTGCATGTGCTTCTATGGATCAGTTCGTATCATATGCAGACCGCGGCGATCAGTTTGCTCAGTGTGCGAAACAGTGGATTGAGACTCATAATGGATAGTTCACAAAATCGTATGCGTCGTTCACGATCAGTATCAGGCTCTAATAATCAGACTCGGAGTGCTTCTTCTCGTAATGGGAATGCTTCTTCTCATAGTGCAGGAAGAACTCTTCGTAGCACTCAATCTAGTCGCGATAATCGCAAGATAAGTAGTCAAGAGTCTGATACCACATCAGCTAGCGTGCGCAAACCGCTGTTACGTTCAGGCTCTAAATCACGCGCAAACAGTGATACTGCAAAAAACACCCGTAACACTTCTCATAATCAACGTTCACAACGTTCAACACCGTATGAAACTGGTAGCGTACTTCAGCGTGTGTTTAGGCGTGCTGCAAAAGGCGCTGTAGATATTGTGTCAAATTCTCAGAAAGTTATTGCCGATGCTCAACGTGGCGAAGCTGAAAGTAATAATGGCTCATCAGTGCAAAG
>JAUMUB010000002.1 GCA_030530905.1 Bifidobacteriaceae bacterium
TTGTATACAAAAAATCTGGCATTGGTTTTCACCAATACCAGAAAGTGTAGTGCCGTATTAGATAAATATGAGGTTTTATTAGATTTAATCTATAATTGTTGAAAATAAATATAAATAGGTTAAATGTTTTACTTCAGTTGTATTCACATTAATTTCAGTAATAATTCTAAATGTTTATAAAGTGATAAGTGAAAGCGTGTTTTTTCTAGAAAAGTATGAAGAAATTGTTGTAAAATGTGTCATAACTAGGGATATACATATATAAATTGGAGGCATAATATGAGATATTCAACAAAAAACAAACAGATGCGAGAGAGGAAAGAGTGCGATCAAAAACAGCACTTTGGACTCCGGAAGTTTTCTGTTGGGGTAGCGTCAGTGCTGCTCTCAACAACTTTCTTCATGGCATCTGGACACTATCAAGCTAAAGCCGACACAACAGTCAGCTCTGACACAAGTTCATCTTCTTCCTCCGATGATAGTTCTAATAAAAACTCAGTAGTTCTATCATCGAAATCTAATAATTCTGACACTGAAAGTTCTAGCGCCTCTGCGACTCAAACTAGTTCTGCAGACGCTACTACTGACACTCAAACAAGCGCTGCAACTAAGACTGCTAGCGATACTCAATCCGCTAGCTCAAGCTCTAGTTCCAGCTCAGATACGCAAAAGAGCGATGCTTCCAGTTCAAGCACCGCTTCTTCAGCATCTTCTGAAAGTTCTAGCTCATCTGCTTCAACTTCCTCAGATAGCTCCACAAAGCAAACTGCTACGGTAGCTAACGGGGATGCGGATGTGGACGTTAAGGATGGTGCAAACACAAAAACAGCTAATACTGTTGATGCCACTACTAACTCTCTAGATGTTCAAAAATCTGGAGAAAACGTTTTGGCTACAAACGTATTAACTAATTTAGCCACTGTTACTAATGCTCCAGCAACTGTCAACGGGTGGTCATATACAGTTAATGGTAATACAGCTGCATTGACTGGATATTCTGGAGACAAGACCAATGTTAAAATTCCAACAGCTACTGATTTTGTAAATGCAGGTGCTTCCAATATTACTGCAGTTACTATTACAGCGGCTGTTATGAAAGCTGCCGCAAACGGTGCTACAAACCTTTCTATCTCCGACACGACTAGCACCGAAACAGTAAAAGCTAGTGATGAAGATTGGAGTCGCGCCTTTGACTCAAACAAGACGATTACTACAATTAATCTTAACCGTTTAGATGTCTCATCGGTTACAAATATGTACTCGATGTTTTCTTATGCGGACAAGCTTACTTATCTAGATATTTCTAACTGGGATACCAGACAAGTTACAGCTACGGGTAATTTGTTCTTCTTGAGTTTTATGACAAACTTGAAGACATTGAATATTTCAGGTTCGAACTTCATCTTGAATAATGTTTCTTCTTCACCATTCATTGATGGAGGCCCTGATTTAGTTGTTGTTACTAATGATACAATCAAGAATATGATTGATCGTGATGACAACAATAATGAGTCAAAGTACACTTATACTGCTACAATTAACGGTAGTATGGGTGCTACTGGTACAACTATCACTAACGATCGAGTATTGACGAAATCGGAATATACTACTCAGGTTGCTGCAGATAAGCAAACTATTCAGTCTTACCTTGCAGGTGCTGGTGGTGCATATAATCTGATCAATACGTACTATACTAAATTTAACTTGAATTCAGTGCCTGATACGCCAAACAACTCTGATTTTGCGAGTCAAGTTGAAGCACTTCACGTATTGGCTGAAATTGCAAGATTCGCTACTTCAAATCCAACGTACTCCATTAAGGCCTCATCAACTATTTCATCTGTATCTGATTTAGTTAAAGGTACTTTTTCTGCTGTTCCTGCGATGATGGATTGGACTTACACAGTTGATACTTCTACTGGTAATGTCGTTCTTACAAAATACAATTCTAGTATCAGGGATGTAGTTATCCCAACTGCTACTGATTTTGCTAATGCTGGTATTGGCAATGTAAAATCAGTATCTATTTCTGCTTCCGTAATGAAGAGCTTAGTAACTGGTGGTGCAACATCAATTGCTATCTCTAGTACGAATGCAAACGATAAGGTAACTGCATCTGATTCTGATTGGTCATATGCTTTATCTTCAGGTCAATTTAATGATAATTCAACTTTAACTAGTGTTGACTTGAATAGGTTAGATACTACAAATATCACAAATATTAAAGGATTATTCTACAGAGATACCAAATTAAATTCTGTATCAGTTGGTAAATGGAATACTGCAAACATTACAAACATGAATTCTGCATTCGCTAATGCTTCATCTTTGACGTCTCTTGATGTTGCAAATTGGAATACAGGTAATGTTACTGATATGAGTTCTGTTTTCAATAATGACAGTTCTCTTAGCAGCTTAAATGTATCTAGCTGGGATACGTCAAAAGCTACGACAATGTCCTTCTTGTTTTCTGGGATTGCTCTTTCTAATTTAGATCTCTCAAACTGGAATACTGGCTCATTAAATAATATGGCAGGTATTTTTAGTGGATTAAAATCTTTAACATCCTTAAACATCGCAAACTGGGATGTATCAAAAGTTACTGATTTTAGTTTTGCATTCAACAATATAGGATTATCTAATTTAGATATTTCTGGATGGGATACATCATCCGCAACTTCAATGAGATATATGTTTTCAAGTGATGCTATTCAAAGCGTTAAGGTAGGGAATAAATTCTCTACAAAGAATGTTACAGATATGTCTTATATGTTTAGAAGTAGCGGCATTTCCGATTTTAATACTTTTAACATTTCTAACTGGGATGTATCAAAAGTTACTGACATGTCATACATGTTTAATAATGCATCGAACGTCACAAGCTTAGACTTGTCAAAATGGAATACCAGCAGTCTCAAGAATATCGCTAACATCTTCTACAGCAACAGTTCTCTTGAATCGTTGAATGTATCAAACTGGAATACTTCGCAAGTTACTGATATGTCGAATGCTTTTGCGTTTGATACATCCTTGAAATATTTAGATTTATCCACATGGAATACTAGTAATGTAAAGAATATGAATTTCATGTTCGCAGTGTCTGGAATCGAAACCTTAAACCTTTCGGGAAGTAATTTTGTAATGCCATCATCTTCCCTCAGTGCTGCCTTTTCTCTAGTTCCAAGGCCTGTATTAATAGTGGTTAAGGATGACACTGAAAAATCTAAAGTTGTTTCAAATACTACGATTGACATGTATAATCCTGCAACTGCATATGTTAGTGGTGGAAATCCAAGTATGATTTCCACACCACAAGTAATGACGCTTTCAGAATATACGACTCAAGTTAGTGCTGATAAGAAGGCTGTTTCGGATTATCTTGCAAATAATCAAAATGGTGCTGCTTATAACTTGGTAAACAGTTATTACAACACTCTGGGATTATCATCAGTTCCAATTACTGCGGATAATAGCAACTTTGGCCCAGGAGCCCAAGCATTGCACGTGTTGGCTGGCCTTACTAAGTTAACGGGTGCAAATGGTATGCGGCTCAACAACATTACAGCTGGTGGATCCTATACAACACCAGCACAGGTTGTGAGAGGTACATACAATGCCCAAGCTGTTGATATGGACTGGACTTTCTCAGTAGGTAGTGACGGTAATATTACGTTAAACTCTTACATCGGCTCAAGTCTTGATATCAAGATTCCAACTCTTGACGATTTCAAGAATGCAGGTGTAACAGGGCTTAATGATAATTCGACCGTTTCAATCTCTGCTGCAGTTATGAAGAGCCTTGTAGATAAAGGCGCAACATCAATTGGATTCACTGATACTAATACTAGTCAAAAGGTAGTCGCAAGTGATGGAAACTGGAAGGCTGCTTTAAGTGCTTACGGATCAACACAAACTTCAAGCAATACTACTTTAACTAGTGTTGATTTATCACGTTTGGACAGTTCAAATATTACTAATATTGATTACTTGTTCTACAGCGATACAGCATTGAAGTCCGTTAAGCTTCCAAACTTTGTTACAAGTGCTGTTACTTCAATGCGTTCAACGTTTGGTTCAACTTCTGCTCTTACAGATTTGGATATTAGTGGATGGGATACTTCTAAAGTTCAAACCATGCAAGATATGTTCAACGGAGCAAGTTCCATTACTAATCTGGACGCAATTTCAAACTGGAATACTTCAAGTTTGACTGGCCCATATGCTCTGTTGACCACTTTCAAGAATGCTTCATCTCTTACAAGTTTGAATCTTTCTAACTGGAATGTTTCCAATGTTCAAAAATTAGTCGGAACATTTATGGGATGTACAGCTTTGACTAGTTTGAACTTATCAAACTGGAACACAGGCAACGTGGATTCTTTGGCGACTGCTTTTGCTGGTGACACCGCTCTTACTAGCTTAGATCTTTCAACTTGGGATACTTCTAAGGTTCAATCCTTGGCAGCTACTTTTAATAACTTAAGCGCACTTACATCTTTGAATGTATCAAACTGGAATACCAGTGCTGTTACAAGCATGCTTAGCGCTTTTTATGGTACGTCATCCTTAACTAGTCTTGATTTGACTGGTTGGAACACTTCAAACGTCACTGACATGTCATACATGTTCGTAAATTCCGGAATCACTAGCTTCAACGCATCTAAGTGGAATACTCGGAATGTTACTGACATGAGCTCGATGTTCTACAATTCAAAGGTAAAGACTGTCGACTTCTCAGGTGCAAACTCTGTAATCGCATCAAACAACGGTGGAATGTTTGATCAAACTTCACCAGTTCTTGTAGTGGTTAACAACACAACTGAAAAGGGTAAGCTTACAAGCCAACTTCCTGCCTTGAGTGCAACTGTCAATGGTAGTGGTATTACTAAGTCAACAATAAGTACTCCTCAATTGATGACTGCTAGTGAATACGCAAACCAAGTATCTGCTGATAAAGCAACTGTAAATGCTGTGCTTAAGAACACTAACAATACGCTTTACAACTTTGTAAGCAATTACTACAACAAGTTCCAATTAAGCGCTGTTCCTACAACTGCTAACGGAACTAACTATGGTCTACAAGCACAAGCACTTCATACCTTAGCTGAATTGATCAGAGATCGGTACACTAACAGTGCAAATGATGGTAAGTACGTTCAAAACTACACACCAGCTGCTGATTACAACGATCCTGCCTCATTCACCCAAGGTACATTTACTGCTCAAATTGGACAGTTCAACTGGACTTGGACCGCTGATAACAACGGTAACGTCACGCTGAACTCTTACATCGGTAGTGACACCAATGTTGTTATCCCAACAGCTGATGACTTTGCTAACGCTGGTCTTACGTATGGATTAAACAATGCTTACATTCCAAGTACTGCTACTGTTTCAATTTCATCTACAGTAATGAAGTCATTAGTGGCTAACAAAGCTACGTCCATCAAGATTTCTGATACAAATGCTTCACAAAAGGTAGTTGCATCAGATTCTAACTGGTCTGCTGTATTTGGTGCTGATACGACAAATTATCCAGGTGACAAAGCAAGTTCATACCAAAGCACTCTGACTTCACTTGACCTTAGAAAGCTTGATACTACTAACATCAACAACATGGGTCAAATGTTCAGAGGGGCTAGAATTGATAACTTGGATCTCTCAACTTGGAACACTGCAAACGTTACTAACTTCAGTAACATGTTTGAATACTCACACATCAAGTCAATGAACCTGGATGGATTAGTTACAGCCAAGGCCTCTAGTTTAACTTCCATGCTTCGTAACATGGATCTCTTGACTACGTTGTCAGTTAAGAACTGGGATCTTTCAGGTACTACCACATTGGCTTACATGTTCCAAAACGATGTCAACTTGACTTCTGTTGACCTTTCAACTTGGAAGACAAATAACGTTACTGCGATGAACCACATGTTCGCTAATGATGTCGCATTGACTTCTATTAATGTAGGTGGCTCATTCAGCACTGCAAACGTTAATAATATGACCGCTATGTTCCAAAACCTGACTAGATTAAAGTCACTGGATCTTGCAAACTTTGATACTAGAAAGGTTACCAGCATGAACAACATGTTCCTTAACAACGTGCTGACTACATTGAACATTTCTGGTGATAATTTTGTTGTTAATAGCGGAACTAACGTAAGTCAAATGATTGCTCGGAAGGATGGAACAGGTGTTGTCTACCAAGGTGCTCCACTTCTGGTAGTAGTGAAGGATCAAGACACGCTTAATGCAATTATGGCTGATTCTGCCAATGCACAAAGCCTGGCTGCTGTGAAAGCAACAGTTAACGGTCCAGTTAAGCAAACTACAATCACCACTCCAGAAATCATGACTAAGGCTGATTACACGACTCAAGTAACTGCTGACAAGAACACAGTTGCAAATTACCTCAGTGGTAACGGCAAGTACGCAGCTGCATACGACTTGTTGAACACTTACTACGGTCCAAACAACTTGGCTAATGTCACAACTACGCCAGACACGTCTGACTTCGGACCTGGCGCACAAGCATTGCATACATTGGCTGCTTTGGCTACCTTGACTCCAAACGACGCTAATGGTTACGTTAACAAGGTAACTGCAAACGAAGCATTAACCTTGAACACTGTTGCTGTTGGTACATACAACGCTAATGTGGTCGACATGGACTGGACATTCACTGTTGGCAACGACGGCAATGTAACTCTTAACAAGTACATTGGTACGTCAACTGATGTCGTAATTCCAACTACTGCTGACTTCGTAAATAAGGGTATCAACGGAGTAACTGCTAACTCCACTGTATCTATGACTGTTGATGCAATGAAGAGTTTGGCAGGCTATAATTCAAAGACTACTTCCGTCAAGATTTCTGATACTGATCCTAGTCAAAAGGTTATCGCAGTTGGAAATGATTGGACTAGAGCACTCGCGTATACATATACCCTGACTAGCGTTGATTTAAACCGATTAGAAGTGTCAAACATTACCAATTTCAGACAATTCTTCTACGATGATAATGCAATTACTGACTTGAAGGTTGATCAATGGAATACCTCAAATGCCACTGATATGACCAGCATGTTCGCTTATACTAGAGCTCTTCGTAGTCTGGATATATCAAATTGGAATACTTCACAAGTAACTAGATTGGCTTCAATGTTCTCTAATGCAGGTATAATCAACCTTGATTTATCAAATTGGGATACATCAAATGTCACTAGAATGACTAGCATGTTCGAGAGTGCAAGCATTCAAACTATTAATCTGAGTGGCAAGTTTAGTTTCACTAATGCTGACAGTCACCTCGCTGCTATGTTCTCATTGGATCATAATGTAATGATCGTGGTCAGTGATGAAGCTCAAAAGAATCTGGCTCTTCAAGGATTAGATGTCGACAATGCTTTGAAATTCAATGTTAACAGTACTGCCCAAGACAACTTACAAATTCTCACTGCGGACGAATACGCTGCTCAAGTGGCTGCTGACTTGGCTACATTTAACTCAGTATCGGATACCAACCAACTTGCAGCTCAAGCGTTGGCTAAGTACAACACCGATAATGTATTGACTGGTGTTGCAAAGACTGCTGATAACACCAACTTTGGTCCAGCAGCTCAAGCATTGCACGCATTAGCAACAGCATTGAGAACAACTGCAGGAGAAGGGCAAACTAACAGCCAAGTAGTAATTCCAGAAGCGGATTATGATACTGTTGGTTTAGCTACTGGTAACTTCTTCGTACCATTTACTGCCGACCAAGATTACAAGATGAACGGTACTGTTGATAATCCAACTGATTCAATGGTTGTCGCAGGTACATTGCCAACGGGTTACAGCGTCACTGGATGGAGTACTGCTCCTACGACAAGCACTGTTACTAATTTCACTCCTCGTATTGCTTACTTGACTGGTACTAATGGCATTCCTCGTACTGCTTACTTGACTGTTTCTAACGGCACAAACTCATACGAATTGCCAGTTACATACACGGTTAAGTCAGGTGCTACTGATGGTCAAAACAACGTATCATTCACTCCAAACGTAATCTACACTGTTGGTGATACTCCATTACGAAGGGACTTTATTACTGACATTCCTGATGACGCATTTTTTTCTACATTCAAATTCAACCCAACCACTGACTCAGTTACTACTGGTTCAGGTATCCTCATCGTTACATTCGGTGATGGAACTCAAAAGACTTACACACCTGCATATATGGTAGTTGCTGCTAAGTCTGGCGTTCCAGCTGCACGGCCAGGGGATACAATCAATGCTTCTAGCTACGTCAACGTTCCAACTCCTACTGACGGCTCAACTGTCGCTGTCAGCTGGGTAACCGAACCTGACAACCAAACTTCAAGCACTACCCCTCAAACTGTCACAGCTAAGGTAACTTGGAGTAAGGATGGTCAAGAACTCGCTACTAAGACTCTTGACGTTCAAGTCACAGTCGTAAGCATGAAGGACCAATACGCAAACGACATCACCGTAAAGGACCAAGCATACGACTACAAGGCAGAACCTACTATTGATAAGGATGCTTTGACTATCACTGGCGACAACACCACTGATATTTCAAACGATATCCAATCAGTAACTTGGGCTACCGACGCTGACAAGCCTGACACCAGCAAGCCAACCACTGCATCTAAGACGGTTAACGTAAAGATCACGTTCAAGGACGGTACTTCAATCGTTAAGAGCATGAACTACACCGTTAACCCATCAAGCTCAGAAAAGGCTGACACTTACGGAATCACTACCACTCCAGGTTCATACAAGCTTGGCGAAGTAATTTCCGATGCAGAAGCTGCTGCACGTGTGGTAAACGCACCATCAGACGCAACTGTAACTTGGAACGAAAAGCCAAACACTTCAAAGCTTGGACCAGGTACTGCAACCGTTGATGTTCTGTTCGGTGACGGCAAGACCAAGACCTACAACGTCGACTACAATGTCACTAAGACTTCCACCGACGATCCTTCTGACCAAAGCAACAAGAGTCAAATCACGACAAATGTAATGCACTACACGAAGGACGCCGACACTTCTTCACTTAACGGCGTTGTGAACAACTTGCCTAAGGATGCTGTGGCTTCATGGTCTGTACAACCTGATTCTTCAACTGTAACCAACAACGGTATCGCTGAAGTTAAGGTCGTATTCGCTGACCAAGGTGTTCGTTACTACACTGTCAACTACACAGTTACTGACGACGGCTCAGCAGCCACCGGTTCAGACGCACTCAACCTGCAAACCAAGACCTTGACATACACCCAAGGCGACGCGGTACAAACAGGGGATGCTATCTCAAGTGCTGTATTTGAATCAGTTCCATCAACCGTAACTAAGGTAGATTGGGCAACTCAACCAGATACTAACAAGATTGGTTCCGGTATCGCTCAAGTCACTGTTACATACACTGACGGCGGTGCAACCAAGACCAAGACTTACGATGTTGCTTACGTGGTTAACGCAAAGCCAACTCACGATGATAGTTCTGAACCAGCTGACCAATCAGACGTTAAGATTAAGAACCAAAGCTACAAGCTGAACGAAACTCCAGTCGCTGACAATGCAGTCGAAAACCTTCCTGCAAACGCAACTGTCGCATGGGGCATCAAGCCTGACACTTCAGTTGTGACCGATCACGGTGCAGCTACGGTCATCGTTACATTTGCTGACGGTTCAACTCGGACATACGCTGTGGCATACACGGTTTCTGATCCAGATGCTGGCCAACCAACTGGTACAACTCAAGCAGATCAAGCTAACTACACGGCTACTGCCCAAACTTACAAGCTCAACGACACTGTTTCAGAAGCATCAGATGACATCAAGAATGCGGTCTTCCCAGATCAAAATGTTCCATCAGACACAACTGCAACCTGGGTCGTAAAGCCTGACACATCTAAGCTTGGTAGCAGCATCGCCAAGGTAATGCTGACATTCTCAGACGAATCCACTAAGATTTACAGCGTTTCATACGTTGTTAACGACGGTGGGGCAGCTAAGGATGAACGTGGCCCAGAAGCCGACAGCAGCAACCTTTCAACCAAGGTAATGACTTACAAGGTCGGGGATGACACTAGCTCAACAGCGGTCTTCACAACCGACTTACCTAAGGGCGCAACCGCAAGCTGGTTAACTCAACCAGATAGCACTGCTCCGGTTGACAATGCCGTTGCTTCAATCCGCGTACAATTCTCAGACGGTTCCGCTCGCGTCTACCGTGTCAACTACTCAGTCACTGCCACTGGCGCAGGCACTACTACACCATCCAGTGACCTCAACTTGACTGTAAAGCCTGTAACTTACACTCAAGGCGATGAAGTTGAAAAGGACTCAGACGCAATCGTTGCCAAGGTATTTAACGAAAACCTCGATTCTAACTACACTGCTAGCTGGAAGGAAGGGGCAGAACCTACAACTGCTACTACTGGTTCACGTGTTGCCACTGTTCAAATCAAGGACAACTCTGGCGCAGTAGTTAAGGAATACAAGGTTGCCTACACCGTTAACGCCAAGGCTCCTGAAACTTCAACTGACACTCGTGGACCTGAAGCTGATTCAAGTCAAATCACTGTTAACAAGCAAAGCTACACGGTCGGTCAAAAGCCAACTACCGATAACGTCTTGAATGGTGTTCCAACCGATGCACAAGTCGCATGGGTAAACGCACCAGACACTTCAAGCGAAACCAAGAATGGTATGGCTACGATCAAGGTAACCTTTGCGGACGGCAGTGTACGTAATTACGCAGTTCCATACACTGTATCCAAGACTGACGGCACATTCACTCCAGGCGGTGACGGTACTAAGGACGCCGACACGGCAAACCTTACTACCAAGTCACTTACCTACACTAAGGGTGAAGACGCAGGTGCAGCTAAGGACGCATTTACCAACTTGCCAGACGATGCCCAAGCTGACTGGGTAACTGGTCAAGCACCAGATACTTCAAAGGTCGGCTCAGGTGTCGCACAAGCTAAGGTAACGTTCCATGACGGTTCTACTAAACAATACGCAATCAGCTACACGGTTAACGCCAAGGCTCCTGAAACAACTCCAGACTCTGGTTCTGACCAAGCCGCACACGCTAACCTGACTACTAAGCCACTTAGCTACACGGTCGGCGCTGCTGTAGAATCTGGCTCAGACGCAATTGCCAGCGCAGTATTTAACGAAACTCTTCCTCAAGGCGCAACTGTCGCATGGGTAAGTGAACCAGATACTGCCAAGGCAACCAAGAACGGTCTCGCTAAGGTCCGCGTCACATTCGCAGACGGTGGTTCAAGAACTTACGATGTCAACTACACCGTAACCGACAGTTCTTCAACTACGCCAACTGGCACGACTGAAGCACAAACGACCACTCTGACTCCAGTTCCACAAAGCTACAAGCTGAACCAAGATGTGCCAAGTGACCAAACTGCAATGAGCGGTCTGTTCAAGGAAGGTCTCCAAGACGGCGCAACCGCAACCTGGATCACCACGCCATCAACTAAGGCGGTTGGTTCTGGTACTGCGATCGTCGAAGTAACGTTCAAGGATAGCTCAAAGGCTCGCTACACAATTGCCTACACCGTCAACGACACCGAAAAGGATAACGTTGAAAAGGGCAGTGAAGCATCACAAAGCCGCTTGACTCCTAAGAACTTGACCTTCGAAGTCGGCGCAGACACTAGTGATACTACTAATGTCTTCACTACTGATCTGCCAGCCAAGGCTACCGCTCAATGGTTGATCCAACCTGATTCTTCAGTCGCAACCAACAACGGTGTGGCTTCAATCAAGGTAACGTTTGGCGACCAATCTACGCGGACTTACCAAGTAAACTATGTCGTAACGCCTAAGGATGGCACTACTCCATCAACCGGTGACGGCGACATGAACCTGACTGCAAAGCCATTGACTTACACAATCGGCGATAAGGTCGGGGCTGCTAAGGACGCAATCAACGGTATGCCAGAAACTGCGACCGCTGAATGGACTGTAGAACCAACTACTGATACTACTGGTTCACGGATTGCCATTGTAACTGTTACTAACGGTGACAAGACTCAACAAGTTAAGGTTGCCTACACGGTTGTTCCATCAAGTGTCAACGATGAAGGTGACAAGTTCACGATCGGTGACGGTACACCAACTTACAAGTACGGCCAATCTCTCAACCCAACAGACGCAGCCGCAACTCTGACTGGTGTTCCATCCGACGCAACTGTTGCTTGGAAGGAAAATGCTCTTCCTGACACTACCCACGTTGGCCAACACCAAAACGGTACTGTCGTTGTGACATTCGGTGACGGCACAAGCAAGGAATACGGATTCACTTACACAGTTAGTCCATCTAGCTCAACAGAGGACTACAAGATCGGTGACGGTACTCCTACTTACACTTACGGCCAACAACTGAACGCAGACGACATCAAGAAGGCATTAACCAACGTGCCAACTGATGCCAAGGTTAAGTGGAGCGATTCATTCAACCAAGGTGCCGGTCCTGATACTACTAAGGTTGGTCCTAGCCAAGAAGGTTATGTAACTGTGACATTCGGTGACGGCGTATCACGTGATTACAAGTTCACTTACACAGTTCAACCATCAACTGGTTCTGACGACGAAATCGCTAAGATCACTACCACGCCAGGTTCATACACGCTCGGCCAAGATGTCTCAGATGACAAGTTCGCCGCAGAACGTGTACAAGGTGCTCCAACAGATGCTAAGATCACTTGGCAAACTGCTCCAGACACCAAGAAGCTTGGTACTGGTACTGCCGTAGTTCAAATCCAATTCGGTAACGGCAAGACGATCACCAAGGATGTCGCATACAACGTCACTAAGACTTCAACCGACGAACCTTCAGATCAAAGCAACAAGAGTCAAATCACCACGAACCCAATGCACTACACTAAGGGCGCTCAAGTTTCTGACTCACTCGCTGATGTCTTAAACAACGTCCCAGCCGGTGCACAAACTTCATGGTCACAAAAGCCTGATACTTCAGTTGTCACTAACAACGGTATCGCAGAAGCTAAGGTAGTATTCGCTGACGGTGGTGTTCGTTACTACACTGTAAATTACACTGTATCTGACAGCGACACCCCAGCTGCTGGCTCAGACGCACTCAACCTGCAAACCAAGAGCTTGACGTACACTCAAGGTGACGATGTTCAAAGCGGTATGAAGGACATCGCTGGTGCGGTATTTACCACAGCACTTCCAGCAGGTGTCACTAATGTCGATTGGGCTGTTGCACCAAACACCAAGAAGCCTGGCTCTGACGTGGCTCAAGTCACTGTGACATACACAGACGGCGACACCACTAAGACCAAGACTTACGATGTTGCATACACGGTCAACGCAAAGCCAACTCACAATGATAGTTCTGAAGAGGCTGACCAATCAGACGTTAAGATCATCACGCCTAAGTACAACGTGGGTGACACGCCTGACGCCAAGGCTGTTGTAGATAACTTACCAACTGGCGCAACTGTTGATTGGGGCACTAAGCCTGATACTTCTCAACCAACCGAAAATGGTGTTGCTAGCGTAGTCGTAACCTTCAAGGACGGCTCGACTCGTACTTACCCAGTCAGCTACACTGTTGTAGATCCAAATGCTCAACCATCTGGTGAAACCGCAGCTGACAAGGCAAACTACACCACAACTGCGCAAACTTACACGTTGAATGAAAAGGTTCCTACCGATTCTGCAACCATCAAGTCCGCAGTATTCGCTGGTCAAGAAGTTCCTGACGATGCAACCGCAACTTGGACTGTCACTCCAGACACTTCTAAGCTCGGCGGTGGTATCGCTAAGGTAACGTTGAAGTTCTCAGACGAATCAACTAAGACTTACAATGTCACATACGTTGTTAACGACGGTGGGGCAGCTAAGCCTGAACGTGGACCTGAAGCCGACAGAAGCAACCTTTCAACTAAGGTAATGACTTATACGGTCGGCCAAGACACTAGTGATACTAATGTCTTCAACACCGCATTACCAGACGGCGCAAAGGCTACTTGGTTGACTCAACCTGATAGTTCTGCACCACTCGAAAACGGTGTCGCTTCAATCCGCGTCGACTTCTCAGACGGTTCATCACGTGTCTACCGTGTAAACTACACTGTCAACAACTCTGACGGTACCAAGCCAACTGACTCAACTGGTTTGAACCTCACTGTTAAGCCAGTAACTTACACTCAAGGTGACAACGTAGAACAAACTTCTGACGAGATCGCCAAGAAGGTCTTCAACGAAACTCTTGAATCTGGTTACACCGCTAACTGGAAGGACGGGGATGCACCTACTACCGCAACTACTGGTTCTCGTGTCGCAACTGTTCAAGTTAAGGACGCAAACAACAATGTAGTTAAGGAATACAAGGTTGCCTACACCGTTAACGCCAAGGAAACTACCACAACTCCTGATACGCGTGGTCCAGAAGGCGATGCTAGTCAAATCACCGTTAACAAGCAAACTTACAAGGTTGGTGCTGATACTCCAACTGCTAACGTGCTTAACAACGTTCCAACTGGCGCAACCGTTGAATGGGTAAACAAGCCTGATACTTCAAGTGAAACCAAGAACGGTATGGCCACTATCAAGGTCACATTCGCAAACGGTGGATCAAGAACTTACAACGTTCCTTACGTAGTTACTAAGGACGACGGCTCATTCACTCCAAGCGGTGATGGCAAGACCGACGCTGACAAGGCTAACCTGCAAACTCAACCATTGACTTACACCAAGGGCGACGCAGCAGGGGATGCTAAGAAGGCATTTACTACTGACTTGCCAACTAACGCTCACGCAGATTGGGTAGAAGGTCAAGAACCTAACACATCTAAGGTTGGTTCTGGCGTGGCTCAAGTTAAGGTAACTTTCGAAGACGGTTCTACTAAGCAATACGCCGTAAGTTACACTGTTAACGCTAAGGCTCCTGAAACAACTCCAGATTCTGGTTCTGACCAAGCTGCTCACGCTAACTTGACTACTAAGGCACTTACTTATGGTGTTGGCGACGCAGTACAAGAAGATTCTGACGCAATCGCTAGCGCTGTATTTAACGAAAACTTGCCAACTGGTGCCAAGGTACGCTGGACGATCGAACCAGATACCACTAGCGCAACTAAGAATGGTATGGCTCAAGTTGTTGTTGAATTCGCAGACGGTGGTACTCGCAAGTACGATGTAAACTACACCGTAACCGACAGTACTTCTACCACGCCAACTACTGGCAAGAAGGCTGACACCACCACGCTGACTCCACAACCACAAAGCTACAAGTTAGGCGAAACTGTCACTGACGACGCTCACGAAATCGCTACTGCCGTATTCAAGGAAGGCTACCCAGCAGATGCTACAAACGTAACCTGGATCACTAAGCCAAACACCACTAAGGTCGGCAGCGGTTCAGCAGTCGTAGAAGTAACATTCAATGACGGTTCATCAGCTCGTTACACTGTTGCTTACACAGTTAACTCAACTGAAACCGACAACGACACCAAGGGTACAGAAGCTTCTAAGAGTACGCTGGCTCCTAAGAACTTGACATTTGAAGTAGGTGACAACACTAGTTCAACTGATGTCTTCACTACTCCATTGCCAAGTCAAGCTACTGCACAATGGCTCATCCAACCAGATTCTTCAGCTGCGACCGACAACGGTGTAGCTTCAATCAAGGTAACGTTTAGCGACCAATCCACTAAGACTTACCAAGTAAACTACAAGGTAACTGCTAAGGACGGCTCACAAACGCCTACCGAATCTGGCATGAACCTGACTGCAAAGCCATTGACTTACACAGTCGGCGACCAAATCGGCGAAGCATCAGCTGCTGTTGACGGTATGCCTCAAGGTGCTACTGCAGAATGGAAGGTACAACCAACCACTGCTACTACCGGTTCACGGATTGCCATCGTAACTGTTAAGAACGGTGACAAGACCCAAGACGTCAAGGTAGCCTACACGGTTGTTCCATCAACTCCTGACGATGACAAGAAGAAGTTCACAATCACGGATAACAAGCCAACTTACAAGTACGGCCAAACTATCCAAGATACTGACGCTGCTGGCGCATTAGCAGGTGTTCCAACTGACGCAACTGTGGCATGGCCAACAGACGGCAAGCCTGACACTACCAAGGTTGGTCCTCACACTGGTAATGTAGTTGTGACATTCGGTAACGGCGAACAAAAGACTTACCAATTCACTTACACAGTTTCACCATCTACTAAGACTGACGCTCAAAGCTACAACATCACTACCACCGACCAAGAATACAAGTACGGTCAATCTACGAACGTAAACGACGTAATCTCTGGTCTTCCTAGTGATGCTAAGGCTAAGTGGAGTGACAGCTTCAACAATGGTGCTGGTCCTGACACTACTAAGGTTGTAACTGGTCAAACTGGTACAATCACTGTTACATTCGGTGACCAATCCACTGAAGAATACACATTCACTTACACCGTTAAGCCATCAAGTTCAGAAGACGCTGATAGCTACCACATCGGTGACGGTAAGCCAACTTACGATTACGGTCACACGTTGACTGAACAAGACCTTAAGGAAGCTCTTACTAATGTGCCTAGTGATGCAAAACTCGCATGGTCTGTTGCACCAAACACTACTAGCGTTGGTAAGAACCAATCCGGTAAGGTAACTGTAACGTTCGGTGACAACAAGTCTGTTGACTACGACTTCACTTACACTGTTAACCCATCAACAATCAATGATGCTGAAAAGTACAACATTGAAGATGCTGAGCCTACATACGATTACGGCCAAGCAATCACTGCTGATGACGCTAAGAGTGCTCTGAAGAACGTTCCTACAGATGCTAAGGTAACTTGGGTAACTCAACCTAATACCAAGACTGCTGGTAAGGCTCAAGCAACTGTATCCGTTGAGTTCGGTGACGGTAACAGCAAGCAATACACTGTCAACTACACAGTTAAGCCATCAAGCGCAACTAACCCTGACAGTACTAGCGACGTTACTGTAAACAAGCAAACTTACGAATACGGTGAAACTCCTGACGCAAGCAAGGTATTGAGTGGTCTTCCTACTGATAACAAGGGCGTTAAGTTCTTGAATGACGTTGCACCTGACACTACTCAAGTCGGTGATCACACTGGTACTGTAGTTGCAACATTCGGTGACGGCTCAACTAAGGAATACGAATTCCAATACACAGTTAAGCCATCAAGCTCAACTAGTGAAAGCAGCACTAAGAACATCAAGGCTCAACACCAAACTTACGCATACGGCGCTACTCCAAGTGCTGATGACGTATTGACTGGTGTTCCAGCTGATAAGAAGAGTGTTGTATTCACAAACGGCGCTCCTAACACCAAGGTCGTGGGTGATGGTACAAGCAGCGTAACTGTTACATTCGGTGACGGCTCACAAGCTACATACAGCTTCGATTACACTGTTCAACCATCAAGCTCAGAAGATGCATCCAAGTACAACATCCAAGACGCTCAACCAACTTACAAGTATGGTCAAGCACTCACGGATGCCGATGCTAAGTCTGCTCTGACCAACGTACCTAGTGATGCTGAAGTAACTTGGAAGGACGGCAACAAGCCTGATACCAAGACTGCAGGTAAGGGTAGTGCAGTTGTTACTGTTAAGTTCGGTGACGGCAAGAGTGTAGATTACCCAGTAACTTACACTGTTCAACCATCATCACTTGCAGACGAAGCTAGCTACAAGATCGGCGACGGTACGCCAACTTACGACTACGGCCACAAGTTGACTGCTGAAGATCTTAAGCAAGCACTTACCAACGTACCAAGCGACGCACAACTCGCATGGGATGTACAACCTGACACTACTCAGGCAGGTACTGGCAAGACTGGTTCCGTAACCGTTACATTCGGTGACAAGCAATCCAAGACTTACAACTTCACTTACACCGTTAAGCCATCAACTTCAGGTAATGCTTCTAGTTACAACATCTCAACCACTCCAGGTACATATGTTGTCGGCCAAGAAATCACGAATGAAGATGCAAAGGCTCGTGTAACTAACGCACCAACTGATGCAACTGTTACATGGGTAGACGGTCAAGCACCTGATACTTCAACTCTTGGTGCACGGACTGCCAAGGTACAAGTTAAGTTCGGTGACAACTCTGTATTGACTTACGATGTTCCATATACCGTTACTAAGACGTCAACTGATCAACCATCAGATCAATCAAACAAGAGTCAAATCACCGCTAACGTAATGCACTACACCCAAGACGATGACACTTCATCAACTGCTGGTGTTCTGAACAACGTACCAACTGGCGCAATCGTAACCTGGTCTGTAAAGCCTGATTCTTCTAAGGTAACCAACAATGGTGTCGCAGAAGCTAAGGTAGAATTCGCTGACCACGGTGTTCGTTACTACACTGTCAGCTACACTGTCGTAGCTAAGGACACTGGTACTACAACTCCTGCTGGTACTGACGCCGCTGAAGCACTTACTACTAAGACCGTAACCTACACTCAAGGTGACACGGTACAAAGTGGTATGACTGATATCGCTAAGGCAGTATTTAACGAAACTCTTCCTGGCAACGTAACTGATGTTGCATGGTCACAACAACCAAACACTGACAACCTCGGTTCTGGTGTTGCAGAAGTTACCGTAACTTACACTAAGGACGGTCAACAACTCACTAAGACCTACAACGTTCCATACATTGTCAACGCAAAGACTAGTCACAATGATTCTTCTGATGAAGCTGACAAGTCACAAGTTGTCGTTAAGACTCCTAGCTACCAACTCAACGACCCAACTCCAGTAGACCAAGTAGTAACTAACTTGCCAGACGGCGCTAAGGCTGATTGGGTAGTTAAGCCAGACACCACCAAGGCTACTGACAAGGGTGTTGCTACCGCTGTCGTAACCTTCAAGGATGGCTCAACTCGGACATACGCTGTGGCTTACACAGTTACTGATCCATCTGCTCAACCAACTGGCGACAAGCAAGCGGACACTGCAAACTACACTACAACTGCTCAAAGCTACAAGTTAGGTGACCAAGTGCCAACTGACTCTGCAGCAATCAAGAGCGCTGTATTTGCTGGTCAAAGTGTTCCAGAAGACGCAACCGCAACTTGGACTGTCAAGCCTGACACTACTAAGCTCGGTTCTGGAATCGCTAAGGTAAGCTTGAAGTTCTCTGACAACTCAACCAGAGAATACAATGTTTCATACGTTGTTAACGACAATGGTTCAAGCACTGATACTCGTGGACCTGAAGCCGACCGCAGCAACCTTTCTACTAAGGCAATGACTTACAAGGTCGGGGATGACACTAGTTCTACTAATGTCTTCACCAGTGAATTGCCAACTGGCGCAACCGCAACTTGGTTAGTTCAACCAGACGCAACTGCTCCAGTCGACAACGCTGTCGCATCAATCCGCGTGGTATTCTCAGACGGTTCTGCTCGTGTCTACCGTGTCAACTACTCAGTAACTAACTCAGATGGTTCTAAGGCAACTGATCCAGCAGGCCTCAACCTGACTGTACAACCTGTAACGTACACTCAAAACGACCCAGTTGAATCAACTTCTGACCAAATCGCAGCTAAGGTATTCAAGGAAGGCGCACTTCCAGCTGGCTACACTGCTCAATGGAAGACGGCTCCTACGACTGCTACTACTGGTTCACGTGTCGCAACTGTTGAAGTTCTCGACAACACCGGTGCAGTAGTCAAGACATACCAAGTTGCTTACACGGTCAACGCCAAGACCACTGAAACTGGTGAAGACACGCGGACTCCAAACGCCGACGGAAGTGAAATCACTGTCAACGCTCAAACTTACAAGGTTGGTGCCGCAACTCCAACTGACGGCGTATTGAGCAACGTTCCTAGTGACGCACAAGTTGCCTGGGTAAACGCACCAGACACTTCAAGCGAAACTACTAACGGTATGGCAACCATCCAAGTAACCTTCGCTGATGGTGGGGTACGTACTTACAACGTCCCATACACTGTCACTAAGGAAGATGGTACAAACACTCCAACCGGTGACGGATCTAAGCAAGCCGACACGACGACTCTGAAGACTAAGAGCCTTACTTACACCCAAGGCGATGAAGTAGGGGATGCCAAGGACGCATTTACTGATCAATTACCAAACGACGCTTCAGCAGAATGGGTAACTGGTCAAGAACCTAATACTTCTAAGGTCGGCTCAGGTGTTGCTCAAGTGAAGGTAAACTTCAGCGATGGCTCATCCAAGCAATTCGCTGTAAGCTACACCGTTAACGCCAAGGTTCCTGAAACTAAGCCTGACACTGGTTCTGACGAAGCTTCACGCGCTAACTTGACGACTAAGGCTCAAAGCTACACTGTCGGTGAAAACGTACCAACTCAATCTGCAGATATCGCATCTGCTGTATTCAATGAATCACTCCCAGCTGGCGCAACAGTAGACTGGACAACCAAGCCAGATACTGCTAGTGCTACTAAGAATGGTGTGGCTCAAGTAGAAGTTAAGTTCTCTGACGGCGGAACGCGGAAGTACGATGTAAACTACACCGTAACTGACACGACTAAGCCATCAACTCCAACTTCTGGTACTAAGGCTCAAACGACCACGCTGACTCCAGAACCACAAAGTTACAACTTAGGTGACACTGTTGGTGATGACGCCGCTACTATGGGTAAGCTCTTCAAGGAAGGTCTCCCAGCAGGCGCAACTGCAGCTTGGATCAACAAGCCAGTTACTACCAAGGTCGGCAGCGGCACGGCCCTCGTTGAAGTAACATTCGACGACCACTCAACCGCTAAGTACACCATCGCTTACACTGTCAACTCAACTGACACTGATAAGAACGACAAGGGTACTGAAGCTTCTAAGAGTACGCTTGTTCCTAAGAACTTGAGCTTCCAAGTAGGCGACGACACTAGTTCTACTGATGTCTTCACCACTAAGCTCCCAGAAGGCGCAAGTGCTCAATGGCTCATCCAACCTGATTCTTCCGCAGCAACTAACAATGGTGTGGCATCAATCAAGGTAACTTACTCCGACCAATCCACTAACACTTACAAGGTAAATTACGTTGTTACTGCTAAGGAAGGTCAACCATCAACTGGTGACTCTGACTTGAACGTAACCGCTAAGAACCTTACTTACACTGTTGGTGACCCAGTCGGTGAAGCTCAGGATGCCGTAGATGGTATGCCTGAAGGTGCAAGTGCACAATGGAAGGTAAAGCCAACTACTGACAAGTCCGGCTCACGGATGGCAATTGTGACCGTAACTTACGGTGATAAGACGCAAGACGTCAACGTTGCCTACACGGTTAAGCCATCAACCAAGGATGACGCTGGTACCAAGTTCACCATCGAAGACAACAAGCCAACTTACACTTACGGCCAACAACTCTCCGATGATGACGCAGCTGCTACCTTGAAGGGACTTCCATCTGACGCAACTGTCGCATGGAAGAACGGACAAAAGCCTGATACCAAGACCGCTGGTAAGGATCAACCAGGTACTGTGGTTGTGACATTTGGTGACGGCTCACAAGCTGAATACCCATTCACTTACACAGTTTCACCATCAACTAAGACAGACGCTGATAGCTACGGAATCACCACGACTGACCAAACTTACAAGTACGGTGACACCACCGACGTAACCAAGGTCATCTCTGGTCTTCCATCTGATGCTCACGCTAAATGGAGTGACTCCTTCAACGACGGTAACGGTCCAGATACAACTAAGCCGGTAACTGACCAAACTGGTACGATCACTGTAACGTTCGGGGATGAATCCACGAAGGACTACACATTCAAGTACACAGTTCAACCATCTACTAAGGACAACGCTTCTAGCTACAACATCACAGCTAAGCCACAAACTTACGCATACGGATCAACTCCAGATGCTAAGGATGTCTTGACTGGTGTTCCAGCTGATAACCAAGGTGTAACGTTCACGAACGGCGCACCTGACACTACCAAGGTTGGTCCTGGTACAAGCAAGGTAACTGTGAAGTTCGGTGACGGTTCTACTCAGGACTACGACTTCACTTACACTGTTCAACCTTCAAGCAAGGACGATGCTTCTAACTACGACATCAAGGCTACTGACCAAACTTACAAGTACGGTCAAACCCCAGATCCTAAGACTGTTCTGACTGGTGTTCCATCAGACGCAACAGTTACCTGGAAGGACGGGGTAGCTCCTGATACTACTAAGGTTGGGGCAAATCAAAAGGGTACTGTGACCGTCAAGTTCGGTGACCAACAAACCCAAGATTACGACTTCAACTACGAAGTTAAGGCATCTACTCAATCAGACGCTGACTCCTACAACATCCAAGACGGCAAGCCTAACTACAAGTACGGCCAAGAAATCACGGATGCAGACGCAGGTAAGGCTCTGAAGAATGTTCCTAGCGACGCAACCGTAACTTGGAAGGACGGCGCAAAGCCAGATACTTCTACTGTCGGTACGCGGACCGCAACTGCTGTGGTTAAGTTCGGTGACGGTTCTACTAAGGAATACACGGTAACTTACACAGTCGGTCAATCAAGCGCAACGCCTGATACAATCGCTAAGATCACGACTACTCCAGGTACTTACACTTACGGCCAAGTAGTTGGTGACACTGAAGCCGCTGCACGTGTTTACGGTGCTCCAACTGATGCAACAATCACTTGGAAGACTAAGCCAAACACTGCTAAGCTCGGTGCTGGTACTGCCGTTGTTCAAATCGAATTCGGTGACCACACGACTACTACTAAGGAAGTTCCTTACACTGTGACTAAGACTTCTACTGACGATCCATCCGATCAAACAATCAAGAGTCAAATCACTGCAAACGTAATGAACTACGAAAAGGGCCAAGACACTAGTTCTACTGACGGCGTATTAAACAACGTCCCAGCAGGCGCTACGGTAACCTGGTCAGTACAACCTGATTCTTCAGAAGTAACCAACAACGGTATCGCTGAAATCAAGGTTGAATTCGCCGACCACGGTATCCGTTACTACACTGTCAGCTACACTGTTACTGATAAGAGTTCTACTACTCCAACCACCGCTGACCCAGCAACTACTCTGGTACCTAAGAGCGTAACTTACACGCAAGGCGAAACTGTTCCTACTACTAAGGACGACATCGCAGGATCTGTATTTACGACTCCATTGCCAGAAAACGTTACTGACGTTAAGTGGGCGGAAGAACCAAACACCACTCAACCAGGTTCAGGAATTGCCAAGGTCACTGTTTCATACACTGACTCTGAAGGTAACCCTCAAACCGTAACTTACGAAGTGCCATACACGGTTAACGCAAAGCCAACTCACAATGACAGTTCACCTGAAGCTGATTCAGCAAACATCACTGTGAAGACGCCTCAATACACTAAGGGCGACGATCCAAAGGCTGCTGACGTGGTAGAAGGCTTACCAGACGGCGCAACTGTCGACTGGAACGTAAAGCCTGACACTTCAAAGGCAACTGAAAAGGGTGTCGCAAGCGTAACCGTAACGTTCAAGGATGGCTCAACTCGTACTTACCCAGTAAGCTACACGGTTGTTGACCCAGACGCACAAAAGCCAACTAACCCAAGTCAAGCTGAACAAGCCGACTTGACCACGAAGACGCAAACTTACAAGCTCAACGATCCAGTTCCTACTGAATCCGACGCAATCAAGTCCTCAGTCTTCAACGGCGATGTGCCAGCAGACGCAACTGCAACTTGGACGACCGCTCCTGACACTTCTAAGATCGGTGGTGGAATTGCGAAGGTAACTCTCAGCTACCCAGACGGTTCTACTAAGACTTACAATGTCACATACGTAGTTAACGACGGTGGCAAGAGTCAAGATACTCGTGGAAAAGAAGCAGATCAAAGCACGCTTACTACTAAGGCAATGACTTACAAGGTCGGGGATGACACTAGTTCTACTGATGTCTTCACT
This sequence comes from Bifidobacteriaceae bacterium, assembly GCA_030530905.1. GTDB lineage: Bacteria > Actinomycetota > Actinomycetes > Actinomycetales > Bifidobacteriaceae > Bifidobacterium. The sequence continues at coordinate 23,971 of JAUMUB010000002.1, forward strand.
ACTGCATTGCCAGACGGCGCCAAGGCAACTTGGTTAGTACAACCGGACGCAATTGCTCCAGTTGACAATGCGATTGCTTCAATCCGCGTCGACTTCTCTGACGGCTCATCTCGTGTATACCGTGTCAACTACTCAGTAACTAACTCTGACGGCACTAAGCCAGCTGATCAATCCGGCCTCGACTTAACTGTTAAGTCAGTAAGCTACACTCAAGGTGACGACGTTGAAACTACCTCTGATGCAATCGCTAAGAAGGTATTTAACGAAGATCTCCCAAGTGGCTACACTGCTCAATGGAAGCCAGGCACTGAACCAACTACTGCTACTACCGGTTCACGGACTGCTGTAGTTCAAGTTCTTGATCAAAACGGCAATGTCGCCAAGGAATACAAGGTTGCTTACACGGTTAACGCTAAGGCTGTAACTCCAGGCGGCGATTCTGGTTCCGACCAAGCTGCCAAGGCCAACTTGACCACGAAGGCACAATCTTACAAGGTTGGCGATTCAGTTCCTACTGATTCCGCTGACATCGCAAGTGCGGTCTTCAACGAACAATTGCCAGAAGGTGCTAAGGCAAGCTGGAAGGTGGCACCAGATACTACTCGTGCTACGAAGAATAGTGTTGCCCAAGTTCAAGTCGACTTCGCTGATGGCGGTACAAGAGTATACAACGTCAACTACACTGTCGTAGATGACTCAGCTACTCCTTCAACTGGCGACAAGACTAAGGCAGAAACCACTACTCTTACTCCAGTTTCACAAACCTACACTCAAGGTGATACTGTTGCTACTGATAAGGATGCAATGGGCAAGCTCTTCGCTGAAGGTTACCCAACCGACGCTACTAGTGTTGTATGGAGCACCACTCCAGATACTAGTCGGGTAGGTAGCGGTACAGCGGTTGTCGAAGTAACATTCGATGATGGTTCTAAGGCTAAGTACACGATCGCTTACACGGTCAACGCTACTACGCCAGCACAACCAGAAACTGCTACAGAAGCATCAACCAGCAAGCTTGCTCCTAAGGCAATGACTTACAAGGTTGGCGACGACACTAGTTCTACTGATGTCTTCACCACCGCATTGCCAGCAGGCGCTAAGGCACAATGGTTGATCCAACCAGACGCTTCAGTTGCTAAGACTAACGGTGTGGCTACAATCAAGGTTACGTTCTCAGACGGCTCCGAAAACACTTACCAAGTCAACTACTCAGTAACCGCAAACGACGGTACTAAGCCAAGCGACGAAGGTACAGGATTGACCGTCACTGCTAAGGACCTCCAATACACTGTCGGCGACCCAATTGGTGATGCCAAGGACGCTGTAGATGGAGTTCCAGCAGACGCAACTGTTGAATGGAAGACCAAGCCAACCACTGACACGACCGGCTCACGGATTGCAGTTGTCACTGTCACATACAACGGCAAGAGCCAAGACGTCAAGGTAGCTTACACGGTTGTTGCTAAGGCCAACGAAGATACTCACTCATCTGATGCAGACAAGAGTCAAATCACTGTCAACCCTCAAACTTACACTAAGGGCCAAGCAGTAACTGATGATGATGCTAAGAAGGCCTTGAACAACGTACCTGCAGGCGCAAGCGTTGAATGGTCACTCAAGCCAAACACCAACGTCGCTACTACTGATGGCAAGGCAGAAATTAAGGTAACATTCGCTGACGGCGGTGAACGTTTCTACCCAGTAACTTACACTGTTACGGATGAAAGTGGTTCAACCACACCAACGACGACCGTTCCAGCTGAAACCTTGACTCCTAAGACATTGACGTTTGCACAAGGCGATCAAGCAGGGGACCCAAGTGATGTCTTCACCACTAAGCTCCCTGAAGGTGTAACTGCTGAATGGACGACTAAGCCAGATACCACAGCTATCGGCCATGGTACTGCTCAAGTCACTGTTCACTACACTGACGCAAATGGCCAACCAGCATCTAAGACTTACGACGTTCCATACGTTGTCAATGCCAAGGATGCTAAGCCAGAAAACAGTGGTAAGGAAGCTGACACCGCAACGCTTACTACTAAGAGTCCAAGCTACAACGTCAACGACAATGTTCCTGACGACTCTGCTTCAATTGCCGGTTCTGTCTTCAACGAACCTCTTCCAGATGGCGCAAGTGCTGCTTGGAAGACTAAGCCAGACACTACCAAAGCGGTTGAAAATGGTACCGCGGTTGTGACTGTCACATTCTCTGACGGTTCTACCAGAGACTACACGGTTACATACTCAGTAACTGACCCAAGTTCTCAAACTCCTACTGGTGAAACCGAAGCTGATAAGCACGACCTGAAGACGCAAACTCTGAACTACAACCTCGGAGATGACGCAGGTGACGCTGCTAAGGCATTTACTAACTTGCCAGATGGCGCTACCGCAACCTGGGTAACTCGCCCAGACACTTCAACGGTTGGCTCAGGTACTGCTCAAGTCAAGGTAACTTACAGCCAAGACGGTTCAAGCAAGACTTACACTGTTGCTTACAACGTCAACGCCGGTGATAAGGGTCAAACTTCTGGCGATGAAAACTCCAACGCAAACAAGAGTCCATTGCAAACTAAGGAACTTCAATACAAGGTCGGCGATACTGTCGGGGATGCTTCAACTGCATTTAACCCAGCATTCGCAGATCCAAACGCCACTGGCTACACTTGGATCAAGAAGCCAAGCACTGATGTTCCAGTCGAAAATGCAACTGCTTCTGTTCGTGTTGACTTCGCCGATGGTAGTTCACGGATCTACTTCGTCAACTACAAGGTAACTTCAACCGATACTGGCACTGGTACTACTCCATCTGGTACGGACGAAGATACTAAGCTCGACTTAACTGTTAAGTCTATGTCCTACAAGAAGGGCGATGCTGTCGGGGATGCTGCTAGTGTATTCACCACTGCACTTCCAGAAGGCGCAACCGCTGTTTGGACTAAGACGCCAGATACTACTGAGGTTGGTAACGGAATTGCTGAAGTTCAAGTAACTTACAACGGCAAGACCTACACTTACAAGGTCGCTTACACAGTTAAGGACAATGGTGAACAAGGCGGAAGCGAAACTCCAACTACACCAACTGACGAACTCAGCCGGATCACTGTAAACAACCAAACTTACAAGATCGGTGATACTCCTTCAACTGATGGCGTATTGAACAACGTACCAGAAGGCGCAACAGTAGAATGGGTAACTAAGCCTGATACTACTGCTGAAACCAAGAACGGTATGGCAACGATCAAGGTCACTAAGGGCGATGCTTCAATCACTCTTAACGTACCTTACGTAGTTACTAAGGAAGACGGCAGCCAAACTCCAACCGGCGACGGCAAGACGGACGCTGACAAGTCAACCTTGGCAACTAAGAGCATTGCGTACACGCAAAACGATCCAGTCGGGGATGCTAAGGATGCATTCACCACTGACTTACCTAGCGGAGCAACTGCAGCTTGGGTAACTAAGCCAGACACTACTAAGTTAGGTAGCGCAACTGCTCGCGTGGTTGTTTACTTCGCAGACGGCTCAAGCAAGGAATACGACGTTGCTTACACTGTCGCTGCTAAGTTAACTGATGCTGATAAGAGTACTGTTGCTCCTAAGTCAGACGTAACTTACCAAACTGGTGACGATCCTAAGCCAGAAGATGCATTAACTAATGTTCCAGAAGGCGCAACGGTAACTTGGAAGGATGGCGGAAAGCCAGACACTACCAAGCCAGGAAAGGGCACAGCAACCGCTGTTGTAACCTTCCCAGACGGCTCAACTAAGGAAGTTGACGTTCCTTACACTGTCGTAGCTAAGCCAACTGACGCTGATAAGAGTACTGTTGCTCCTAAGGCAGACGTAACTTACCAAACTGGTGACGATCCTAAGCCAGAAGATGCATTAACTAATGTTCCAGAAGGCGCAACGGTAACTTGGAAGGATGGCGGAAAGCCAGACACTACCAAGCCAGGAAAGGGCACAGCAACCGCTGTTGTAACCTTCCCAGACGGCTCAACTAAGGAAGTTGACGTTCCTTACACTGTCGTAGCTAAGCCAACTGACGCTGATAAGAGTACTGTTGCTCCTAAGGCAGATGTAACTTACCAAACTGGTGACGATCCTAAGCCTGAAGACGCATTAACTAATGTTCCTGAAGGCGCAACTGTAACTTGGAAGGATGGCCACAAGCCAGATACTTCTAAGCCAGGAAAGGGCACAGCAACCGCTGTCGTAACCTTCCCAGACGGATCAACCAAGGAAGTTGAAGTGCCATACACTGTTGTGGCTAAGCCAACTGACGCTGATAAGAGTACTGTTGCTCCTAAGAGTGACGTAACTTACACTCAAGGTGATCCTACAGGTAAGCCAGAAGATGTTCTGACTAACTTGCCAGACGGATCAACGGCTGTTTGGACTAAGGAACCTGATACTAATACTCCAGGTACTGGCACTGCCGAAATCACGGTAACCTTCCCAGATGGAAGCACCAAGACGATCGACGTTCCATACACTGTAGTACCTAAGGAAACTCCTGTAACTCCAGATCAACCGGGCGATCACACCACTCCTGAAACGCCAACTACACCAACCACTCCAACTACTCCAGTAACACCTGCAACTCCTGTTCAACCAGGTCGCCCAGGTACTACAGGTCAAGGCGTACGTGGAGGCGTAACTCCAAGCGTTCCAGGTCAAGGTACTGGTACTCAAACTGGTACAACTTCAACTACTACCGGATCAACTACTAAGGGACAAAAGAGTGACAAGACTGCTGATCTTAAGGACAAGCTCCAAGCTAAGA
>JAUMUB010000003.1:0-15239 GCA_030530905.1 Bifidobacteriaceae bacterium
AACAATATGTCAATATGCGTTAACCCCTTTTATTGCTTGTTTGGGAGCACAATATCCTACATACGCTTTACTTTGCATGTTTTTATTATTGTGGATTAGCTATGCTTCTGGATTTAATATTCTTACCCAAAAAGATCGATTGCAACGTAACGGAGTTTTTAAAAAAACTGATAAAGCAATACGCATGGCAGCTTTGCCGTGGCACATTATTAAGGCGGGGTTACTCAGCATATTACAAACGATTTTAGCAAGTATGGCATGTTATGCAGTCATGTTTATTGTTATCTCATTCTTCCAACTACCTTCAGCCACAATTGCTTTACCTTTCTTTGCTTTTGATTTACATATTGCTGTACTTTATGGCAGCACACATGAGGCTGCAGGTATATGCTTAAGCATTTTTTTCGCTGCCGCTTGGCTGTGCTGCATAAAAATACCATTATCTCTTGCAATGAAATATGGTGCAGGTTGGCTCGTAACACCGCGTCAATACTTTTTACACCACCATTATTCAATTGCACGATTATATGAAGTGCAAAGTACTAAGCCGAGTAGTAACGCGAGATTCATTATTATATTGTTATTATGGCTAATTGCTTTTGTAATGAGTTTATGCAATTTCATATTTTTTAATACTTATATGCAGTGGGATCCATTACCACGTATAATCACTTAATATAAAAATCACACATAAAAGCTAGCAATACAAATCTTCTATATGGATTATTGCCCCAGTACTCGTACTCTTTTGTTATATTTGTGATTGAATTACTACGAGAGGGAATTATGGCTCAGAAAAAAAGAACTGCAGCGCGCATACAACGCCGCGCAGAAAAGATAGCTGCAATTAAAGCTCAAGAAGATGCGGAAGCTCGCGAGCGCAAGCAGCAAACCCGCATTGGTATGATTTTCGTAAGTCTTATTGCTGTTATCGTTATTGTTATTGCAGGCGTTGTGTACTACAACTATCGCCAAACTCAGGAAGCTAACAGTGTAACTGTTGAGCAAGCTTACCAGCAGCTGCAACAGGCTTCTCCTAAACCTTCGCGAGCAACATCACAAGGTGGTTTGGTGATGTCAAAAAATGGATGGAATAAGAAGATAGCGAATGTTCCAACTATGGAAATTTACATGGATCCATTATGCCCTGGTTGTGGCGGATTCCACCGTCAAATGGATGACACTATAGCTCAGCTTTTAAATGCTGGCCAAATTAATATTGTGTTTTATCCAATGGCCTTTATGGATTCCCTCTCAACTGATCAGTATTCAAGCCGTGCTGTTACTGGTATTTATTACATTGCAAGTCATGATAATAATCCTGTGCACACGCTTAATTTTATTAGGAATATTTATTCAGAGAGTTTCCAACCTGATGAAGGCTCAGGTTATCAATCTGTGAGCGATGAAGCGCTTATTGAGCAGGCTCAGAACGCTGGCGTTTCTGCTAGCGTTGCAAAAGCAGCTTTTAAGCTTCGTTACACTTCATGGCTTAATGCTTTATCAAATTACACTCCTAAGCGTTCCGAGTTATGGAATATTTCAGGTCAAGCCGCTGGTTCGATGACTACGCCGACTATTCGTATTAACGATGGTTTCTTCGACTATTACAAGGTTGCTTCTACAAATCTTGATATGAAAACCACTATTTTGAATACACTTGGTATTAGCGCTAATGATGTTGGAAACCCTTCTGTATTACCAACAGCTGGCAGCACTAAAAAGCCTTCTAATAATTTCTAAACATTAGTAATCCATGTTTTTAAAGCCTGCATTGTGTTATCGCAATTGCAGGCTTTTTAGTATCATAACACCCCTCACCACGCCAGTAGTTGCACAATCCATATAAACTGGTATCCTTTGTTAAGGTCATAATTTTTCATGATATGCCTCCTTAGCTCAGATGGCCAGAGCGGCCGCCTTGTAAGCGGCAGGTCGTCAGTTCGATCCTGACAGGAGGCTCTGCTTAAACGCCCATTTTGGTGCATACCTGCAAGAATGGTTATTGCATCAGAGTGGGCGTTTTTATAAGTAAATATTTCACAAACTAGAACATTTTTAATAAAATCCTCTGATATTGTAACTGCTCTTTTATTGATAATATTACAAAAAATTGTATTCTTTATTTGTTAATCCTGTTTACAGTATTTCTATAAAAACAAAATACGACACAGCAATTTTTTCAAGATTTTTTGATATAATTTTGTTGCAAATTATTGAAATAAAATGTTATATTGTGTGCAAACACTGCTATACCATAGGAGGTAAAGCAAAAAATATGAATAACTTTAATAATTTGAACCAAAATAACTTGAAAAATAATTAAATATGATAAAATATTAATTAATAATTAATATGTATAACATAATCACATAACAAAATTATAACATGCATTCATGTTTATTTGTATATGGCATTATCGTATTATGTTTAACGATGTACTTATGCGAAGTACAAAATAAGACTTTACTTGAGTAAGAGTTCAGGGCACCCCCAATTTAGCTCTGAACAGAGTGGAGCACCCCCAAGCACGCTCCACTTTCGGGGGTAGGACATCCCCTTTATTTATCCTGCCCCCTCTATTTATTTATCGCAACTCTTAATGCCACCACCACATATTTTTAATGTAAATTCACTCATACATTCTTAAAAATCATTTGAAATCGAATACAGTCGTAGAACTAAAACACGCAATAGTGTGATTGCATAACTTATTAGCACACGCCACTATTATTATTTTTGACTAAAATATTGCTATAAAATTACAATTTTTTATTACACGAAAATTATTATTTATATAAACTGTTCATAAATAGTATGCATTATCTTCTTTATTCTATTTTTTCATTACAACAAGCATAATTATTTAAATTTACACAAAACTATTTGGACATCAGACATCTGATGTTATAAAATAAATGAGTTACACACTAGTTAATCTGAAATTTTTCTTATACTAGCGCGTACGATGAAACGATTCAAGGAGGAATCATGTCTAAGCCATTTGTAGTTGTTGGCGCTTATGCATCGTTGCCTGCAGAACGAAAAGACCAATCTGCTTATTACGAATTATTAGATGAACACTCTTGGATTTCTGGCACAGAAATTCCATTTCCAGGTGACTTAGCAGATCCGCAACAACGAAATTGGCTTGCAAGGCATGTGCCAGCAGCATGGCATAATAACACAATTACTGCAATACCAGGCACTATGCAAAATGTTTGGAAAAATAATACTTTCGGCATTGCAAGCCCTATTGAAGATGGACGAAAAGCGGCACTCAAATTTTTTGAAGAATTACGCAATGCGATAGTAGATTTTAATCAAATTCGTGGTAATAATGATATTAGTTACGTTGAAATTCACACCGCACCAACCCAACATGCGGAAACTCAAGCTTGTAAGCGTTCACTTGAAACTTTACTGAGTTGGGATTGGGCGGGAGCAAAACTTGTTATTGAACATTGTGATCGTTTTATCGAAAATCAAAAACCAGAAAAAGGCTTTTTGCCTATTCAAGATGAAATTGTTTTGGCACAAGAGTTCGGCATTGGAATTACGGTAAATTGGGGCAGAAGCGTTCTTGAAGATCGCAATACTCAAACAGCCCTTGAACATATTCGAGCAGCCGTACAAGCTGAAGTACTTAAGGGTGTTATGTTCTCCGGTGCAGGTCCAGAAGAAACGCAATACGGTTATAGTTGGATCGATGGGCACTTACCAATGAACCCTGATGAGCCAACATCTTTAATGACAGCACAAGAAATATTACAATGCGTAAAAGCTGCCAACATAACAGGATTACGCAAAGTTGACGAGAATGCGCAATCTATGCCGAATACCGAAGATCTTGCTTATGTTGGTCCAAAAATTTGCGTACCAAAAAACGCATCTATTACAGAACGCTATAACTATTTAGCTCATATTTATGATGCCATTACCGAAGCGCTCTAATCAGTGTCACATAGCAATTCAGTAAAACAATGAAGGAGAAGAATATGAGTCGCCAACTTGATATACTTGCCTTTGATATAGGCGGAACTAAAATTGGCTCAGCATTGGTGTCGTTTAATTTAGACAATCCAAATCAAGCTCCTGAAGTTATTAACGAACAAGCAATTCCTACTAATGCGCAAGATGGTGGAGCCGTATTATTACAACGAATTGTACATTGGTGTAGTGAACTGCTGCAAGCATATGCAACTAAGGGTCATTTAGTAAAGGCAATCGGCATTGCCACAGCCGGTGTTCCCGATTCTATCCATGGCAAAATTCTTGCTGCAACAAATTTGCTTCCAGGTTGGGCTGGCCAAGATATCTACAAGGCGTTTAATGAAATCTCAAATTTGCCAGTATACATGGTTGGCGATGTAGGCGCGCACGGATTAGGAGAAGCAGTATATGGAGCAGGCGCTCAATACGAAACCGTTCTTTCAATTGGTGTGGGCACTGGTATAGGCGGTGCATTTATTAATCAAGGGAAAATAATCGCTGGCGCACACGGCGTTGCAGGTCATGCTGGTCATATTGAAAGCGCGTTAGGAAAGGGTTTCTTATGTTCATGCGGAACGAGAAGTGGACATATTGAACCAGTCGCATCTGGCACAGGCCTAGCAACCCTATACAATGCCCGACTTGAAGAAATGCAAGATAACACTCTTCAACCTGTTGAATCAGGCGCTCGAGTATGTCAGCGCGCAGCGAATGGCGAAATTTTTGCCCAAGATATTCTTACCGAAAGTGGTTTTGCTCTAGGCACTTGTATTGCTGGTATGTGTAATTTACTTGATCCTCATGTAATTATTCTTTCGGGATCTGTAGTAAAAGCTGGAGAATTATGGTGGGAAGCTGTTCGCAAAGGTTTTGCAGACGCATCACTTACACTAGTGAAATCAACACCACTTGTCGAAGGCAATCTTGGTGGTTGTGCCCCACTTATTGGAGCTGCTATTGCAGTAAAGAAACAATATCAGCTCTAAAAAACTTTATTCAAACTTAATAATAAACAAAATATATTTTACGCGAGGAGAGAATGATGAACCCTACTATTGAACGAATTAAAGGTGGACTTATTGTAAGTTGCCAAGCGTATCCAGGAGAACCATTACGCCACCCAGAAACCATGGCACAGTTTGCAATGGCTGCTGTTCAAGGCGGTGCTGTAGGCATACGCTGTCAAGGTTTAGCAGATATTCAAGCTATTAAAGGACAGGTTTCTGTTCCAGTAATTGGTATTTGGAAAGACGGTGAAGAGGGCGTTTATATAACACCTACACTTCGTCATGCACGCTGTTGCGCAGCCGCAGGCGCGGATATTGTCGCGATTGATGCAACTCGCCGACCACGTCCTGATGGACTTTCATATGCTGATACGGTTAAAGCTTTACATGATGAAGGTATTCTGGTTATGGCAGATTGCGGCTCTTTTGCTGATGCGCAACAGGCTGTGGAAGCTCAAACAGATATCATCTCTACCACATTAAGTGGGTACACGGGCGAACGAGAAAAAACTCCTGGACCTGATTTTGAATTGCTTGAGCAAATGGTGAAAGCATTTCCTCAAACCCCTGTAATCTGCGAAGGACGTATCCATACTCCTGCCCAATTACATGAAGTAATGCAAATGGGAGCTTGGGCTGCTGTTGTTGGCACTGCAATTACGCATCCGACAACAATAACCCGCTGGTTTGCAGATAAAATAGGATAAATATTAAATCGTTAAACCAAAATTTACATAAAATATAAAATTTTTTCTATAAAGTCATCAGACATCATACGAACATATGCTATACTGAATACTATCAACGAAGAAAGTTACTTACTACTTTTTGTTTTAAGTAGCAATTGAAGGACTTGATACAAGCAATGGCGCTTGAAAAGATTAATCTCCTTTCAGCATCAAGACTTTTAACAAGTTCCTGAGATAACAAAATAATTCAGCAAAATCACTATTTGCTAACACAAATAATTGATTGAGTTGGACTTCGTTATCACTCACTTTCTGAGAAAGGGAATATGATGAGTATAAAAAGAAGAATAACCGCTATTGTTGCAGCAAGCGTTGCAAGTCTTATGTTATTAGCAGGCTGTGGTGGCGGAAATACGCAACAAGCTGAAAGTGCAAAAGGTGGCGAAACTGTTACCCCAGACACCATCACAGCACAGGTTGCATATGCAACTCGAAACTTTAGCCCATCACTTACATCCTCTGCTCTGGCACTCAGTGCAAACTGGCACGTCACAGAGCCTCTATACGCTTTAGATTACAGCACCTACGAAGCATACCCAGCCTTGGCAAAGGGCGAGCCTGAGAAGGTGTCTGACACTGACTATGTCATCACACTTCGCGATGGAGCAAAGTTCTCTGACGGCACTGCAGTAACTGCAGATGATGTTGTAAGCTCTTACAAGCGCACAACCGCTGAAGGTAGTCTTTACATCTCTATGTTAGACTTTATCGACTCAGTAACCGCTGTTGGTGACAATAAGGTCGAATTCAAGTTAAAGCAAGCATTCCCAATGTTCAAAGAACGTTTAGCTTTAATTCAGGTCGTACCTTCTTCAAAGTCTGACGATGAATTACAAAATCAACCAACAGGCTCTGGCCCTTGGAAGTATGTTGAAATTACCGATCAGCAAGTTAAGTTCGAAAAGAACGACAAGTATAACGGTAAGTATCCAGCTCCTACCAAGAACATGGTCTGGAATGTAAACACTGACGATACCGCTCGTGTTACCGCAATGCAAGGCAATTCTGCAGACATTATGGAAATGGTTCCAGCAGAAGCATTCAATACTTTGAAGTCCTCTGGTTCTGAACTCTCTACCGTACAAGGCTTCAACACTGCTTTCTTAATGTTCAACACCAAGAAGGCTCCATTCGACAACACTAAGGTTCGTCAAGCTGTATTAAATGCAATTGACATTAAATCCTTGGTTGACAACCAAATGGCTGGTCAGGCAGAGGCTGCAACAAGCTTCCTTCCAAAGAATAATAAGTACTATCACAAGGCAGCTAACGTATACAGCTACGATGTGAAGAAGGCAAAGTCATTACTTGCCTCAGCAGGTGTTAGCGAAGGTACTACATTCACCCTCTACACCACTGACCACAGCTGGATTACCAAGCTTGCTCCACAAATCAAGAATAATCTCGAAGAAATTGGCTTCAAGGTAGATATTCAGTCTATGGCTTCTTCAGCTTTGTATCCAAACATCACAGATACAGACAACGCAGACTATTCAATAGTGCTTGCTCCTGGCGACCCTTCTGTATTCGGCAACGATCCTGATTTGTTGATGAACTGGTGGTACGGCGATAACACATGGACCAAGAAGCGTACTTTCTGGAATGGTTCCGAGGGTTACAACAAGTTGCATGAATTAATGGATAAGGCACTTGCTGCATCTTCTGAATCTGATCGCCAGAACTACTGGAACGAGTGCTACGACTTACTAAGCGAAGAAGTTCCACTTTATCCACTTCTTCACCGTAAGACTACCACTGCAGTAAAGCAGAATGCATTCTCCTCATGGTCTGCAATTGGTACAACCGGTTTGAACTTAGTTAAGGCTAAGCTCTAAATCAAAAACACTCTAAACATAACAATCTAATGTAATTAAATTGAATGCGCGTTCTGGCATATCAATGCTCAAAGATGACGATATGCCAGACACCATTCAAATCCTTAACTTCTTTTCTTTAACTTCAATAATTCGTTTACTACTTTTTGTTCGGCGGAATATTGAGATAAGTTGGAATCGAGCATATTATGGTAAATCTTCTACGGTTACTAGGCCGACGCCTCATAGCACTGCCATTCATGGCATTTGGCGTAACGTTCCTAGTATTCTTCTTAATGTCATTTTCCAAATATGATCCAGCAGTTGCAGCACTCGGTGAAAATGCAACAAACACTGCACTTGAACAATTCCGTCATGAGCATGGTTTTGATTTGCCTTGGTGGGAGCAATTCTGGAACTATTTAGTAAAACTTTGTCATGGCGATTTAGGCGTATATGGTGTTGGTAAGGAACCAGTGTCAAGACGAGTTGCACAAGCATTCCCAATTACACTCCAATTAACATTATGGGGTTTAATTATCGCCGTTATTTTTTCTGTACTTTTTGGTGTTCTTTCAGCACATTATCGAGATACATGGGTAGATCAGGCAATTCGTGTTCTCTCAATTATTTCAATTTCAACGCCTTCATTCTTGCTTGGCGTATTATTAATCTACACTTTCCAAATCAAATTAAATCTATTACCGGGCAGCGGTCCTCTAGTAGATCTTTTAACAAATCCTTATTTATACTTCCGTCGTATGGCACTACCAGCATTCGCACTTGGCCTTCCAGTGGCAGGTCAGCTCACGCGTATTATCCGTACTTCCATGGTTGAAGAGCTAGACAAAGATTACGTGCGCACTGCAATTGGCGAAGGTGTTCCTAAAGGTGTTGTAATTGTTCGCAACGTATTCCGCAATGCTTTAATCACACCAGTAACCACACTTGGCATGAAGATTGGTTACCTCATGGGTGGCGCAATCGTTATTGAGGTTATTTTCTCGTTGCCAGGCATGGGCACTGCGATGTTTGACGGAATCAATAATAATCAGCCAACTTTAGTACAAGGCGTTGTACTTGTGGTGGCACTTGCATTCATTGTAATTAACATAATTGTTGATTTGCTCTATGTGCTGATTAACCCAAGAATTAGGACGGTGTAACATGCTATTTGTAACAAGTCCTGCAGCTCAAAATGCTGCAACAAAAAAGATGAAAATTAAGCGCTGGAGCAAGATGTCAATCGGTTCTAGAATTTCACTGATTGTTATTGCTCTTTTGATTATCTGCGCGGTTTTTGCCAATTTTATTGCCGTCAAAGATCCGTTAGCAATTGAACAAGTATATCAAGCACCAAGTGGTGAGCATATTTTCGGAACCGACAATCTCGGTAGAGATGTGTACGCACGTTTAATTTATGGCGCACGTTATTCTCTTGTTATCGGCTTATCGTCAATTGCATTCGCACTGCTAATAGGTGCAACAATAGGTGCAATTGCCGCGGTTTCACGCACGTGGATTTCCGAGTTAATCATGCGTTTAATTGATATCGTTATGTCAATTCCAGGTATTGCACTTGCGGCTGTGTTCGTATCAATTCTTGGTCAATCCATGATCGGTATCATTATCTCCATTGGTATTCTTTACGTACCACAGATTGCTCGTATTGTTCGTGCAAACGTAATAAGCGAATACGGTAAGGATTACGTACGTGCTGTTATTGTTTCAGGCGCAAAGGCTCCATGGATTTTACTCAAGCACGTAACTCGTAATATTGCAGCACCAGTTATGGTGTTCACCACCCTATCAGTTGCAGATGCTATTGTTTTCGAGGCTTCATTAAGCTTCATAAACGCTGGCATACCAGAGCCAACTCCTACATGGGGTAATATTCTTTCCTCCGCTAAAGCTGGTGTTTTATATGGATACTGGTGGCAGGCAACTTTCCCAGGTCTTGCAATTATGATTACAGTTCTATGTTTGAACATTCTCTCTGAGGGCATTACCGATGCAATGGTTGCAGCTCCATCTGCTCCAATACAGCGTGATGAAAATGAAGCTGCTGCTGCACGCAAAGAGGATCGCCTCATCACTGATCCAGTTGCTGCATATGCAGAGCAGGAAGAATCCCTTCAAGCATCACTTAATGCATTGCATGATGCAGAAGCAAAACGCAAAGATCGCTTAATTCCAAGCTCAACAGCTGAACCAGTTATTAAAGTTAATAATCTTTGCATTCAGTTCCCTCGCCACGGCAACGTGAATGTTGTAGACCACTTAAGCTTTGCTGTGCGCCCAGGACAAACAATGGGGCTTGTTGGTGAATCAGGTTGCGGTAAGTCCATCACTTCACTCGCAATTATGGGCTTACTTGATAAGCGTGCGAAGATTTCAGGAGAAATTCTTTTGAACGGAAAGAATCTTGTTGGTCTTAGCGATAAAGAGTACAACAAGCTTCGCGGTAGCGAAATTGCAATGATTTATCAGGATGCACTCAGTTCCTTAAATCCGTCCATGCTGATTAAAACTCAAATGAAGCAGCTCACATCTCGAGGGGGTACTCGTTCCGCTGAAGAACTACTTGAACTCGTAGGCTTAGATCCTAAGCGCACGCTTGAATCTTATCCACATGAGCTTTCTGGTGGTCAACGTCAACGCGTACTTATTGCTATGGCATTAACTCGCGATCCTAAGCTTGTGATTGCTGATGAGCCTACAACTGCACTCGATGTTACTGTTCAAAAACAAGTAATTGAATTACTCAACCAACTTCGTGAAAAGCTCGGATTTGCTATGATCTTCGTATCTCACGATTTAGCACTTGTTGCTAAAGTTGCACATTCAATTACTGTTATGTACGCAGGACAGGTTGTAGAACAAGGTGCAACAACACAAATCTTGTCAGATCCTCGTCATGAATATACTCGCGGTCTTCTTGGCGCAGTAACTTCTATTGAGGCTGGCGCAGATCGACTCCATCAGGTTCCAGGCACTGTTCCAAGTCCTGCAGACTTCCCAGATGGAGATCGTTTCGCACCTCGTTCAAGTCATCCTGATCGTGGATTGCACGAGCGTCCAGTTATGGCTTATGTTCCAAATACCTTGCACGCTGTTGCAGTATTGCCAGAAGATGCAGATAAACCATTAGCTCCTGATAATGCTGTAGTTCAAGGTTTAGGTTTTCTTAAGCCAGAAGTAAATTCTGAGCCGAATAACACTGAAGATGTTTCATCTGGTGTTGTAGGTCGTACAGTATCTGGAAATAATGTGGAAGGTGGTGCACAATGAGCCTCGAAGCAACACAAGCACAAGCTCCAATTATTGAGCTTAAAGATGTGGAAGTAGTATTCACAACACGTGCTGGTACCACACTATTCCACCGCAATAAGATTACAGCAGTACACGATATGAACCTGCAATTACTGCCAGGCAAAACTATTGGCCTAGTTGGCGAATCCGGTTGCGGAAAGTCAACAACTGCTAACGTACTTTGCGGATTACAGAAAGTAACTAGCGGAAAAGTTTTGTTTAAAGGTCACGATGTTACTAACCGTAGCGCAAAAGACCGTATGCAAATTGGCCGCGTAGTTTCTGTAGTATTTCAGGATCCTGCAACTGCATTAAATGCTCGCATGACAGTATTTGATCAGCTTATTGACCCTTTGGTTGTGCATAAAATTGGTTCTCGCGAAGAATACAAAAAGCGCACAAATGAGCTTATCCAAATGGTTGGCTTACCAAGTTCTGTTCTCGGTGCATTACCAGGACAGCTTTCTGGTGGTCAACGTCAACGAGTTGCAATTGCACGAGCTTTATCACTGAATCCTGATGTGATTATTGCTGATGAGCCTACCAGCGCATTAGATGTATCAGTTCGCGCTCAGATTTTGAATTTGCTTTCAGATCTTAAGAAGACTCTCGGACTATCAATGGTGTTCATTAGCCACGATATTCAAACGATTCGCTATATTTCTGACGAAGTTGTCGTAATGAATCACGGAACAATTGTGGAACGTGGTGAAACACACTCGGTGATGAGCAATCCACAAGATGAATACACCAAGATATTGATGGCAGCAGCACCTTCACTGCTTCATCCAACCGAAGCAGAGTGCCAAAGCAACTAGTTTCACATACTCATTTTTCTCAGTAAGTGAGGTTGAAGTTCATACGAACTTCAAATTGGTTACTTGAAGACCATATCCATATCAATATGGTCTTCAAGTAGCACATTCACTTATCACTTTTCTTCATATTATTCACAGGAGATATGATTATTATGACTACACAATTTCGTGGAGTATACCCTCCAGTAGTAACACCTCTTACTGCCGACAAGGAAGTCGACACTGCAAGCTTAAAACGTTCACTTGATCGCATGATCAATGCTGGAGTTAACGGCGTATTTACTCTTGGCTCTTCAGGAGAAGTCGCGTTTAGCACTGATAAACGCCGCGCAGAGATTATTACAGCAGTTGTTGAAGCAGTCGCCAATCGTGTTCCCGTTATGGTTGGTTGCATCGATACTGAAACAAATCGTGTTATTGAACATGCAAAAGTTGCAAAAGAGCTTGGCGCATCCGCAATTGTAGCAACAGCCCCATTTTATGCTCTTGGCGGCATGGCTGAAGTGGAACAACATTTCCGTTTAATTCACGCAGCAGTACCTGACTTGCCATTATTTGCATACGATATTCCGGTATGCGTTCACACAAAACTTCCCGGTGATTTGCTGGTAAAACTTGGTCTTGACGGCGTACTTGCAGGAGTGAAAGACTCCTCAAATGATGACGTATCGTTCAGATTCTTAGTCGATGACAACAATAAAGCTGGCCACCCATTAACACTTCTCACCGGTCAAGAAGTTGTTGTTGATGGCGCATATATGGCTGGTGCAGATGGATCCGTACCTGGTCTTGCAAATGTTGAAGCCTCAGCATATGTGCGAATGTGGAATGCTTATGAAACTGGCGATTGGGCAACAGTTCGCAAAGAACAAGATTGGCTTGCAGCACTTATGCGCATTGTTACTGTAACCTCAGGCGTTCAAGGATTCGGCGCAGGCGTTGGTGCATTTAAAACTGCAATGACGTTACTTGGCACATTTGACACAAATCAGATGCCAGATCCAGTTCAGCCACTTGGCTTAGAAAATATTACTGCCGTTGCAAAAGTTCTTAAAGAATGTGGACTTGACTTGGTTCGCACACCTGAAGAAGTTGCAGCGACTACAAGCGCATAAACAGTAAGGGTTAAGGATTAATTATGGCAGAAATAATTATTGTCAACACTGAAGATGAAGCCGCTGAATTATACGGTCGTACTGTTGCAGATTTAATTCAAAACAAACCGAATGCTGTACTTGGTTTGGCAACAGGTTCAAGCCCTTTGCTTGCTTATGAACATTTAGCAGATATTATAAAAAATGAACATATTGATGTTTCAAATGTTCAAGGTTTTGCACTGGACGAATACCTTGGATTGCCTTTAGAACATGAACAGTCCTACCACAGTACAATTCGTCGCACGGTAACAGAGCCACTCGGATTAAATCCACAATACGTTCATGCCCCTGGGGATGTTCTCAACGGCGCTCCCCTATCGAATGGAGATTTAATCGCTAAAGCTGGTCCTGATTATGACGACGCAATTGATAAAGCTGGCGGCATTGATGTGCAAATTCTCGGCATCGGCACAGACGGTCATGTTGGTTTTAACGAACCAGGTTCTTCATTATCCTCAGGTACGCGTGTGAAAACACTCACCGAACAAACTCGCATAGATAATATGCGTTTCTTTGATAATGACTTAAATCAGGTTCCAACTCATTGCATTACACAAGGTATTGGCACTATTATGCGCGCTCGGCATGTTATTTTACTGGCATTCGGCGCAAACAAGGCGCAAGCTGTTGCTGATGCAGTTGAAGGTGGTATTAGCTCATTTTGTCCAGCATCTGCATTGCAAATGCATAAACATGCTACCGTAATTGTGGATAGGGATGCAGCAAGTAAACTTCAATTAGCAGACTACTACCGTTGGGTTTATGCTAATAAGCCTGATTGGCAGAAGTTATAATTGCAATTTAATTACATTTAAAAAATTAATCTCAATGCAAGTAAAGTAACAGTAAGCTTCTATGACATTACTTGCATAGTGCATTAAGGACAATTAATTATGATTAGATATGGGATTATTGGAGCTGGCTATTTCGGTGCTGATTTGGCACGTTCAATGAACAAAATCGAAGATGCTGAAATTGTCGCTGTTTTTGATCCTAATCATGGTCAAGAAATTGCTGATGAGTTAGGGGCATCTGTTTGCACCAATTTAGATGAGTTAGTCGAGCGCGATGATGTTGATTGCGTCATTGTTGCTTCACCAAGCAACCTCCATCGTGAGCCCGTTATCAAAGCTGCAGAGCACAGCAAGCATGTTTTTTGTGAAAAGCCAATTGCCTTAAGCTACGAAGACTGTAAAACTATGGTTGATGCTTGCGACAAAAATAATGTTATTTTCATGGCTGGGCATATTATGAACTTCTTTAATGGTGTCCATCATGCCAAGGAATTAATTACACAAGGTAAAATTGGTAAAGTGCTGTACTGTCATGCAGCACGTACAGGTTGGGAAGAACAGCAGCCAACGGTATCTTGGAAGAAAGTTCGTTCACAATCTGGAGGACATTTATATCACCATATCCATGAGCTGGACTGTATCCAATTTATCATGGGAGGAATGCCAGAAAAAGTAACCATGGTAGGCGGTAATGTTTATCATAAAGGCGTTAATTTTGGCGATGAAGACGACATGCTGATTGTTAATTTAGAATACTCAGACGATCGCTATGCTGTATTGGAATATGGAAATGCCTTCCGCTGGGGTGAACATTATGTCTTAATTGAAGGCACTGAAGGGGCTATTAAACTAGACTTGTACAACACGGGTGGCACTTTGCGTGTTAATGGCGAGAGAGAATCCCATTTCTTAATGCACGAAACACAAGAAGAAGATGACGATAGGACGGCAATCTATACCGGACGCGGTATGGATGGTGCGATTGCTTACGGCAAGCCTGGTGTTCGTTGCCCACTATGGTTACAAACATGCATTGATAAAGAAATGGCTTACTTGCACAATATCATCAAAGGTGGCGAGATTACAGATGAATATGCTAAATTGTTAAATGGCGTAGCAGCTCTTGAATCAATCGCAACTGCAGATGCATGTACCTTATCTGTTATTGAAGATCGCAAAGTAGCACTTTCTGAAATTATTAATGCCTAGTTTCTATACCTTCTTAACAAAAGATTACATTCATAAAAGATTACCTAGTCGATAATTACATATAACTGGGGTTAGGATCATTCCCAACCCCAGTTTTAATAAATGCATAAACAATTCTCTTTTAACATGAAATAACAGATAAATGTAAATTGAAACATCAAAAATTAATATTAAAAACACTACTATTATGACTGTTGTTTACGATAACAAAAGAATAGTTTTCATGACTTTAAAGAAGTTAATTCCTATATTAATTATGTGAAGCAGTTAAATCCTTTTTAGAGTAAGTACGCTAACTGGTTGGAGATTATCGGGAAAAGTGTGATATTGCCAATATACATAAAACCAACTTTTATGTAATATCCTTACTAGTTAATCGAGATAGC
>JAUMUB010000003.1:15249-27431 GCA_030530905.1 Bifidobacteriaceae bacterium
TTACTGGTTTCCGCACCAACTACAGTTACGCCATATTTTATATTAAACTCATATGAGTTATACTCTCAAAACCAACTACACTGTTAACAACATAATAATCATCACAATATAAAAACATTAATTTTTTAAAACTGGCAATAGAATTTATTGCAAATATCATCTAATAGATGTTAACTGCATTAAAACAAAACCCTGATTGAAACTCAGACACAAAATCTTCTCATTGAAAAATTAATTTCTTATTAAAAGATTAAAGCGCGATATCAATATCAGCATTATTAGAAACTTCAAAATGCTGATCTAAAATTGATTCCAACGGCGCATAATGTGCGAGAACAGCTTCACGATAACCATCAATATCACCATTAATAGTTGTTTCCAGCATTAAGCGGTGAGCCTGAGCTGTTTGATGCAACGCAGGAATATTGCGCAAATCAAGCTCTGGGATAACTGCCATATGCACCAACCATAATCCATGCACTAATTGCTCAGCAACTGGATTATTAATCGATTTTAATAATCCAGTGTGAAATGCAATATCTTCTTGTAAAAATGTTTCCTGCTGATCAGCTAGTTGTTCCATACGATCCGCAAGCGCGACAAGTTCAGGCTGCTTAGTGCCTTGAATACTCGTGCAAATTGCTTCCGCATAACCTAAATCAAGGAACTTACGTAGCTCAACAACATTGCGTAAATCTTTATAATTATCATCAATTGAAAGCATAGAACGCATAGTCAATGTTTCAACCATTGGATTTAACGAAAACGATCCAACAAACGTGCCTTTACCATGTTCAACATGAAGAATATTAAGCGCTTCAAGCTTACGAATTGCCTCACGAATAGACGAGCGCGACGCTCCAAGAACATCGCAAAGCTGAGTTTCCGTAGGAAGAACATCTCCAGGTGCAAGGCGAGCGCGGATAATATACGTTTTAATAGCATCCATAGTTTCATTACAGCGAGACCGTTGCGATATAGGAGTATGCAAAGCCGCATTAAGAGAATGCGTTTTATTGTAAGAGAATGCATCAAGTGGCATATGGTCAATAATTTCCGTCAACGATAACCCTTCCCTTGCAGGAGCGTCCTTCTTCATCGCAATCACTCACCTTGATTACGGCAGATTCTGCGAAAGTACATTATCCTCAGGCCGAGATTATAGCAATCGAATATTGTTAAAACATCAGGTAACATCCTTTTTGTTAACCTGATGTGAAACAATAAGTGTCATTTCAAACATCTGCCATAGCTGTTCTATTTATTAGTTTAATTGTACCGTAAAAACCGCTACTAGCAAAAGCAAATAATACAACATTCATAATATGGTATGAAAATAAATATACTGTGAGTAAGTTCAAAACGCTCCTAATTTCCCTCTGAAAAAGAGCAAAGTAGACCATACGCACTCTATGCTCAAGGGGACATAACATCCTTTTTATCATCCTAAATTCTTTACATGCATATCGCAGTTTTCAATATATTGCACATTTATAAATGTAATAAATTCGCTCATAAATTCTTAAAACTCTTTTGTGCGATACAATAAAGCATTAGCATATAAATAAAAATTGCAAACGAGAAGGGATTGTATGGCACGTCGGTGGACACCACAAAGATTTGTTATATTGCGCAGAATACGAGTACTAATTTGTGTACTTGCGGTTCTGGTTGCAAGTACAGTTACCTTCGTAGTAACAGCAAGAAAATCAGTTGCACTTAACGTTAACGGTGAAACAAGAAATGTTATCACCTATGCAAACAGCGTGGAACGCCTACTCGAGGAACAGCACATACAACACAAAACCCACGATATTATTACCTCAACAGGAGTTGGTAACACCCTTACCAATCACAGTGTAGTCACAGTGCGCACCGCGTATCAGACTACAATTAATATCAACGGTCAGGAAATCCCATTTTGGACTATTGCAACAAGTGCAAGTGAATTACTTAATTATTTTAAACAAAATGAAGTCTCAGCTGCAAAAGTAACGGTTAACATCAGCAATGTATACAACAAGCTAACAGGCGGATTCGTAATAAATAAATCAGGCCCAGTAACCGTAATAGCAGACGGCAAAACAACTATTGCCCCAGACGGCAAACTACCTGCTGCTTCAATTCTTGACTCGCAAGGTATTGTTCTAGGAAAAGATGATCGTGTCAGCGTTGAAGACAACAATGGTGAAACCATTCTACGAGTGCAACGTGTCACTCACAAAGAAGAAACACGAACTGTTAGCATACCATTTAACACTCAAACAATTATTGATCCAAATCTTGAACCAGGGCAAACTGTAGTACGTTCAGAAGGGCAAGAAGGCGAAAAAACTCAGGTTGTAGATGTTACATACGTAGATGGAGTTGCGGAATCTGAAGTGATTAAATCAGAAAACACAACCAAGCTCTCAATCGACCGAATTATCGCAGTAGGACCTGCTAAAAAAGCAGAAACAAAGACAGAAACCGATAATTCAAAGAGTACTGAATCTAATAAAAATACAAAAACAGAAAATTCACAACAAACAAATAACAATACTTCATCAAATAACTCTGGAAACTCTGGCACTTCACAAAACAACTCCAGCTCAAATACCAGCAATAACACTAGCACAAACACTGATTCAAAACCACAGAATAATACATCGTCTAATACTCCATCAGAGTCAGGAGGTAGCAGCAACACGGGTGGCAGCAGTGCAAGCACCGACACTGGAGCACAAGCCTCTTCACGTCTCTGGCATCCAACTGCAGCACAGGCGCAAGCATACGCTGCAGGCGCAGCTGCACAATATGGTTGGACAGGAGACAACTGGGATGCATTAGTAAAATTGTGGAATCGAGAATCAGGGTGGCGCTGGAATGCTGAAAACCCCAGCTCAGGAGCATACGGCATTCCACAGTCTCTTCCAGGAAACAAAATGGCTCAATTCGGTGCAAACTGGCGTGATGATGCTGCAGTGCAAATAGATTGGGGATTGAGCTATATTAACGGAAGATACGGTTCTCCACTTGGGGCATGGAACCATTCACAACAAACAGGATGGTATTAAAAACCAACAACACATTCGCCCATAAGGTTTACGCACAGAGGAGTATACATGACTACGCGATTAGATGATTCTCTTAACACACTAGAGAATCATAAACTGTTAGGTGCAGCAGATATTCGCAAAATAGCTAGTACTGCTGGTGTAAGCCCGACAAAAAAATTTGGACAAAATTTCGTTATAGATCCTGGGACGGTGCGAAAAATTGCGCGAATAGCACAAGTATCAGCAGAAGACTATGTTATCGAAGTTGGCCCAGGCTTAGGATCGCTCACCCTCGCCATTCTTGAAACTGGCGCAAATGTGCAGGCAATTGAAATAGACCCAACTCTGGCACAACAATTACCTCAAACCATCGAAACATATATGCCTGAAGCACTCAATCGTTTTAGAGTTCTCACCAAAGACGCTCTTGAAGTTACCCCAGCAGATATCCCACATTCACAGGATCATCAGCAAATACATTTAATCGCAAATCTTCCATACAATGTTGCAACGCCAATAATCATTACTCTTTTAGAACGCTTCGCAAATTTAGCAAGCTTTGTAGTAATGGTACAAAAAGAGGTTGCTGACAGATTATGCGCTACTCCAGGAAGCAAAATATACGGAGTTCCTAGTATTAAACTTGCATGGTTTGGCATAAGCGAAAAAGCTGTAACAATTGGCAGAAATGTATTCTGGCCCGCACCGAATGTGGACTCTGCGTTAGTGAAATTCGAAAAACAACCTAATGCATGGTGTAATAATGAACACGCACCAAATCGAGAAACAACGTTTGAACTCATCGATGCAGCATTCCGTCAACGCAGAAAAACTCTGCACGCAGCTTTAAAGAACCAAGTACCTGAAGAAGCTTATGACATAAGCGGCATCAACCCAACAAGAAGAGGAGAAACCTTAACAATCGATGAATTCACGAAGTTAGCACTTGCAGTGGAAAAGATACAGAATCATGATGAAAAATAACTCTTTCCACAAAACAGTACAAGTCACTTGTCCTGCTAAAACAAACATCACTCTTCATGTAGGGGAAAAGCATGAAGAGTGGAATAATCGCCATGAACTCGATACGATTTATTGCGGTATTGGAGTATGCGATATTGTAACCATAAGCGAAAAAGATGCTAATAGCGACTTCTCTCTCGAATTAACAGGAAGTCATTTAGGAAATTTAGCCTCTAGTAATGTAGATATGCGCAATAATCATGCTGTAGCAGCATTATATGCAATGGCAAAAGCTAGTAATCATAAGCCAAACGTTCGCATACAAATCGAAAAGCATATTCCAGTTGCGGCAGGATTAGGTGGCGGCTCAGCAGATGCAGCAGGAACTATACTTGCACTTAACGAATTATGGAATCTACATTGGGATATCACACACTTGCAGGAAATTGCCGCCACGCTCGGAGCAGACATGCCTTTCTGTCTAACAGGAGGATACGCTCACGGCACAGGTTATGGAGAGAAAATAGAAGAAATATCATACGATAGCGTGCAAGCACAAGAATTGCGCGAGCAAGGTTACTACGGTTTAGCTTTAGTTGGCGCATATCATACCGAATTAAGCACAGCAGATATTTATCATCAATTTGATAAGTTCGGTTCAAACAGTCACAACACTAATGACTTGCAAGAAGCCGCAATTATGCACAATCCCCGATCAGGAAAAGCTATAGAGTTAGCAAAAGAAATGGGCGCAAGTCAAGCATTCATATCTGGTTCTGGCCCCTCAGTTATTGCCTTTGCCAGAACACAGCAAGAACTCTCTAACATACAACATGCGTGGACTCAAGAACAGGCAGTGGATCGAATCATCGCAGCAACCACTCCGATGAAACCTACAATACGGCTAATATAGCGCTATCACTGTAAAGTATATAGCAGCATTGTTGAGAATAGGGGTAACAAGATGGCATTGCAAGAACAAGAGCGAATACTGCGCAAAGAGTACATGGCAGAGCGCCAAAAACTAGTTTTTACCATTATTGGTGCAACTCTTGCAGTAGCTGTAATCATATCTACTCTCTTCTACTTTAATATTTTCGGATTAGGTGTTGTGAAAGTCGCAGAAACACAGCCTAATTACGGTGTTACTGCCCCTTGTGCACCAAAAGAAAATAATGAAAATGCACACTATGTCGATAACGGCAATGTCACACTTCGTGTTCTCAACGGAACTTCATCTAGCGGCTTTGCAGGCGCTGTTGCAACAGCATTGGAAACACGTAATTTTAACGTTGCCTCAGTGGGCAACTACTCAACTTCCAATGTGAAACGCACCGAAATCGTATTTGGAAAAAATGCGATTCCCGAAGCCTACACTGTTCTCAGTAATTTTAACGATGCTATTCTTCGCATAGATGATCGCGGAGATAAACTTATTGATGTAGTACTAGGTGCTACGTTTAACAACCTTGTTGGCACTTCTAAAGTTCCAACCTCAAATAAAACTATTACCAACATTAAAGGCTGTGTGGTCAGCGATAAGATAACCAATCTTCCAAAAGCTCCAGAACACGACGCCGTAAACTAAATACACGCGTCTCAAAGTAAATCCTCGATAATAATAATCTAACTAATACTTTTGTTCCGTATACCAGCGAAGCAACTCTTCAACGGCAACATCATGTTCCACAGGACCATTATCAAGTCGATAGTCAAGCATGTGCTTATACGCTTTACCAACAATCGGCCCCTGAGAAATATGTAATAATTCCATGATCTCATTACCATTAAGATCTGGACGAATTGCGTCAAAATCTTCTTTTTTCTTCAACTCTTGTACACGCAATTCCATTTCGTCCATCGCGTTAGAAAAAATCTGCTCCTTACGCTTATTACGAGTAGTCACATCGGCACGGGTCAGCCTATTCAATCGTTCATATAAATGCCCTGCGTCTTTTACATATCGGCGCACTGCAGCATCGCTCCAAGGTTCTTCAACATAACCATGAAAACGTAAATGCAAATTCACCAATTCACTCACATCGTCTACAATATGATGGTCAAAACGCAAAGCCTTTAAGCGCTTCTTAGTCATTTTTGCGCCAACAATATCATGACGATGAAAACTCACCTTGCCGTTACTCTCAAACTTGCGGGTTTTTGGCTTACCAATATCATGGCAGAGCGCTGCAAGTCGTAAAGTGAGATCAGGGCGAGGAACTGCACCATCAACATCAGTTTCTAACGCAATAGCCTTTTCAAGTACCATCATCGTATGCTCAAACACATCTTTATGACGGTGTTCTTGATCAATTTCCAACTTCAGTGCAGGAATTTCAGGAATAATATAATCCGCTAATCCGGATTCAACCAGAGAAATAATTCCCTCTTGCGGTTGTTCAGATAAAAGTAGCTTTGTAAGCTCATCACGCACACGTTCTGCTGAAACAATACTAATGCGCTCTTTCATCTTCGTAATCGCGAGCGCAGTTTCTATTTCAATCCGAAATCCTAATTGTGCTACGAATCGAACAGCGCGCATCATACGTAAAGGATCGTCATCGAAAGACTGTTCTGGCTGTACAGGAGTTCGCAACACTCCTTTTGCTAAATCGCTAGCACCATTAAAAGGATCGACAAATTCGAGTTCAGGCACACGCAATGCCATGGCGTTAACCGTAAAATCGCGGCGTGACAGATCCCCTTCAAGAGTATTGCCATATGCTACTTGTGGTTTGCGTGAATTGATATCGTATTGATCACTACGGTATGTGGTAACTTCCACCTGCACTTCTGTGCCGTTTGATCTTCGACGCATTGCACCCAATGTGCCGAACTTACGACCCATATCCCAGAAGCCATCTTTGCCCCAGGCTTTTAATATTGGTTCAAATTCTTCAGGACGCGCCGAAGTACAAAAATCTAGATCATGCGATTTTCTATGTAACAAAATATCACGAACAGGCCCTCCCACAAGGGATAATTCGTAGCCTTTATCCGCAAATAATCTACCTAATTCAATTGCCTCTGGCGATACTTCAAACTTCACACGCACCCCTTAACATGTATCAAATATATGCATATTATGCGACTATTTTT
This sequence comes from Bifidobacteriaceae bacterium, assembly GCA_030530905.1. Lineage (GTDB taxonomy): Bacteria > Actinomycetota > Actinomycetes > Actinomycetales > Bifidobacteriaceae > Bifidobacterium. The sequence continues at coordinate 22,350 of JAUMUB010000003.1, forward strand.
AAAAAACGACTTTACATGCCCACTTCATTCGCTAATGTTATAAGTATGATTACACCAGCTGATATGAAAAAGATGCTTGCTAAAGCGACACGCAAGCGTACCCAAAATCAGCTACAAAAAGATGAAAGAGTCTATACCACCGAATCAATTGAAATTCGTGAAAAGTCTGAAACTGTTTTTAAAAAAACGGTTATCACCCTTCACGAAAAAAATGAAAGCATCCCTCAAACTCCTACACCTGCTCTTATGGCAAAACTTCACACTCGTGCCACCCAAACTTTTGCGTCCCTTGAATCTCAAGAGCTTCCACTAGTACGAGAGTATTCTGCTGGTGGCCTAGTATTTGACGAAAATAATTATGTGGCAATAATTGCAAGACATTCTCGTAGTGGGCATCTTGAATGGTGTCTACCAAAAGGTCATATTGAAGCCGGAGAAATGCCACAAGAGACTGCAGTTCGCGAAATTCGTGAGGAAACAGGTATTATTGGCGAAATTATTGAACCAATTGCAACTATTGACTACTGGTTTACTGGTTCTTCTCAGCGAGTTCATAAACTTGTTCACCATTTTGCGCTACGTAAAATCGGCGGTAGTTTAAGCGTTGAAGGCGACCCTGATCATGAAGCTGAAGATGCTATTTGGGTGAAATTTGATGACTTATATGATGTACTAACATACCCAAATGAGCGTAAAATTGTTTCCATGTACGCGAGAAAGTTAGATAAGTGAGACATACCAAGGTCATGAATACGAATACTTCGTCTCATAATGGCATACTCCGCTTCGCATTTATGCGTAGTTTATGTATTATGCTTTTAATTGTGCTTAGCACGTTTTTTCACATATCTTCTGCATCTGCACTCATATTGCAAAAAGTCTCGCATAGCAACTCACAAACCACCGTTTTGCAACATAATTCCAGTCAACATTTTGCAACCGCTGCTGCACAAACTTCCGAAATCAGTATTTCAATTGATTCAATCTCACCTGTTATCACTAGCAGCTCAGGCTTTAAAGCCTCAATAACTATTACTAACGGCAGTGATGAAGACGCAAATAATGGCACGCTTACCATTGCCACGAATACCGCTTATACATTTGTTTCTCGCTCTGATATTCAGCAGTGGGCAAATAATAGCGTAAGCATTCCTACTAATAATACGATTACTCAGATTAGTGTGCCACACGTAAAAGCGCACAATGCAACTACTATTGATGTTGACGTTCCTCAAGATAATAACACGCTTCAAACCTTAATATCATGGGGGCCAAAGCCACTACTTATCAGCTATCAATCCGCTAACAGGCGTATCACTCGTTTGCAAAGTTTCATTACTCGTTCAGGCGATGGAATACACGCAGCTTCAACGCCGCCTTTAAAAATTACAGCAGTAACATCTTTAAGCGCAAACTCATGGTCATATAACAAAGAGGTTGCCGATAACTATATTACTGATCCAGACGGCTCTGGTATTAGTATTTCTGAGAATAAAACTAATTCGACTGAAAATAATTCATCATCAAACACAAATATTGCGACGAATACGAATCCATTAGCAAACCATGTTGTCACTTTACGAAATAAAGAAAAATCGCTCAGCCAAAAGTTAATTGCAGCACTTACGGCTCATCCTTCTATGCAGATTCTTGCCGATCCAACTTATTTAGAGGCGATTGGAGCTTCACCAAAAATTGCCGCTATTTCCCAACCAGGTAATTTTGATATCAGCGCATACACACATGTTGCTGATAACAAGTATGCTGCAGCAGGCGTTGACACTTCATTATGGTCTGCTCAAACTGCTTTACAACAATATAAAAATTCAACTAAATCCGCTAACGATCCAAGAGCCATTGCGTTAGAAGGACAAACCCAATGGAGTATACGTTCATTATCAATCGCAAAACAGCAAGGCTATAATTATGCGATAAGCACAAACACTTCAACTTCACAAGATGATTCCATTGTTTATACTAATAATTTGTCTGTTCCAACCAACTCAGGCGATATTACACTTCTTATTAGTAACAATACGTTAAGTAATCTTGCAAACGGTAAAGCAACTAGTGAGTATGCAAAAAGCGAAGAAACTTCGGCTGGCCGTCTTGCACGTTTTATCGCACAAAGCGCCTTCTACCAAATGGAACAACCATATAAGGATAGAAATATTCTTGTTTATTTCAATAATGCAACCGCAGATACGATTAACTCTTTTATGAGCAGTATTGAAAATGCAACATGGCTTGAAAGCACTGACTTACAAACATTAGCTTCTCAAACTCCTGTTGCTTCGGGAGCTGAGGCCTCAAGCTATCTTAATGAAACTTCGCCATTAAACGAATCCCAAGTAACCGTATTAAACAACACACTCGACACACTACAAAAAGCACAATCAAACCTCAATCGAGTATTCACTGCTATTATCACCGATAAAAAGCAAACTTCAAATGATGATTTCACCACTAAAACTTCTAAGGATGAGTGGTTTGAAAATTTAAATAACACATTTCGTCAATTAGCCCTACACTCGCTATCCGCTAATGAGAACACTAGAATCTCAACCGCTAAACAAGCTAGTAATTTTGTTAATAGCATTTTCAATAAGGTCATAATTAACGCGACAGATTCCATTACTGTTCTCAGTGAAACCGCGAATCTTCCAGTAAATGTCACGAATCATCTGCCGTATCCTATTGAAATTAAAGTCTCCTCGTTGACAAACTCAATGGAAATTGTCACATCACGTATTTCTGACGTATACATTCAACCTCATAGCGATACACAAACTACTTTTACTATTCGTGTGACAACCTCGGGTAACACGAACGCAAATATCAGCTTGCTTGATCGCAATAATACCGCTTTCTCTACTTCAAAAATAATTAATATTAAAAGTAGTTTACAAATAAGCGATAAATCAGGTTTAATAATTATTATTGTTGCTGTTGTGCTCGGTATATTAGGTTTGTACCGACAATTTAATCGTGTAAAGGATCCCGACGAATGAGTTCCACAATTCGCAAAAACTCGTTAATCATGGCCTCAGGAACTGCAGCTTCTCGTATCACAGGCCAAATTCGCACTATCCTTTTAGCGGCAGCAATTGGCACTACTGGCATCACTGCAAACGCTTATCAAGCCGGCTCAATGATTCCTCAGGTAATTTACACACTAGTTTCTGGAGGAATTTTTAATGCTGTTCTTGTGCCACAAATTGTACGTATTCTCGACAAAGAAGATTCAAAAAGCAGACTTAATAAACTCATTACCTTTGCTGTTATCTTACTTTTAGCAATCACCTCACTAATGGCAGTGTGCACACCAATTATCACACGCTTGTACACTAACGGCGGCAGTGAGATGATGGCGTTAACAAACGCTTTTACTCTCTGGTGTATGCCTCAAATTTTCTTCTACGGTTTGTACACAATTTTAGGTCAGATTCTTGCTGCAAAAAATCATTTCATTACGTATGCGTGGAGCTCAGTTGGAGCCAATATTATCAGCATTATTGGCTTTGGTATTTTTTTATTATTATTTGGCAACAGCACGTACCAGCCAGTTAGCTTCTGGACGAATGACAAAATTCTTCTCATTGCGGGAGCTTGGACACTAGGCGTGGCATTCCAAGCATTAATTCTGTTCTACCCGTTGAAGAAAATCGGATTCAAGTATAAGCCTGAATTTGGTATTTCTGGATTTGGCTTACGCTCTATGGGTCCTGTTGCGGCTTGGAGTTTAGGTATTGTTGTAATTAACCAAATTGCCACTATTATTATTACGCGAATTGCAAGTAATGCTCCTGAAACAGCAAAACAAGTATGGAATATCGACCCTTATTCCGTGGCAGGAAACGCTTCATATCAGAACGCTTTTACCATTTATATTCTGCCATATTCGCTTGTGGCAGTATCTGTGGCAACTAGCGTATTCCCTATTATGTCGAAAGCAATTGCTGATCATGATTTAATAAAAGCAAGTACTCATTTAAGCGAGTCTTTGCGCAGCGTTGCTCTTATTATGACTTATTTTGCAATTGTTTGCGCTACTATTCCTGTAGTAATTATTAAAGCATTATTACCTTCAGTAAGTGGTAATGCTATTGAATTAATTGCAGACCCTCTTGTTGCTTTTACTATTATGCTTCCTATTGCTGGCATGTATGTGCTGTTGCAACGAACTTTTTACGCTTTTGAAGATGGTAAAAGTCCTTTTCTGTTTGAAGCAGCACAGACTATTGTAAGCATTATTGCCATGCTTGTTGGCACTCAATTTATTCACCCAACTTATTGGGTAACTTATATTGCTGCCACTTACACTGTGACTCACATAGTCTGCTTCCCATTCCTATTCGTACAATTGCGTAAGCATTTTAAACAAGACTTTAATATTTTTGCAACAGTACAAACTTTTGCGAAAATTATTATTGCTGCCATAGTCGCAATTTTTATCGTGCTACTTGCAAAACAACCAGTTCTACACCTCTTAGGAAGTGCTACTACAGGTAGTTATAGCAATATTAAATGGGGACACTCAATTCTTGCATCGATTATTATTTCAGTACTTGCTCTTATCGTATACACTTTAATGTTATTAGTGTTGCGAACTCCTGAATTAATCCAAATCGTTGACATTGCTTCAAGGAAGCTGCATATTAAGCTTCCTAATTGGATTATTCGAATTCTTGATACACAAAAATCTGCTGGTTTCAATCAGGCAGCCACACAAAAAACTCGCACAGTATCCTCCTCTATTAACCCTGCACGACTTCATCAAAGAGTGGTCTCATCCACCTTACACTCAGCAAAGAATACAAGCTCAAACACGAGCAATAACGCTAAAAATCAGAGTTCAATCGACTTGCAAAATGAACAGTCCGGCCACCCTGCGGAATTAAGCACGCAACTTGTGCAGCTTAAGCGCAATGGAACTTTTGTTCATGCATTAAAAGAGAATGAAACGCTTGCTAACAATCCTAAATCTAATACAGCTATTCCAGTTGGTAATAATAATGATGTAAATAGTCAAAATCCAAGTGATATCAAGCAAAATGATAAAACACACAACAGTTCTGAACC
>JAUMUB010000004.1:0-24409 GCA_030530905.1 Bifidobacteriaceae bacterium
ATCTGGGAGTTTCAAGCCCAATTGTTGTGCTAAAAGAATTAGTGTTCCTGCAATAGCTAACAGTGTAGCTTTGTTTTGAAAACGTAATTTCCAGTTAATCATGATAGCTCCTCCAATTTATTATCAATCTTGTCTACTTTTTCTGACAAGTTTTTAATTTGTTCTGTCATTTGAATAAGCACTTGCATTTGCAAGTCGTGATTATCCAATCTGGATTTCGTTTCTTCTAACTCTTTATCGTTTTGTTTGTTTTTTTCTTCAAGAATCGTTAAGCGTTTTTCTGTTGAGGTCATACGACTTTGAAAAAATGTAAAGAGCGTTAATAATGACACAGATGCACTAAGAATCATGCTTAAAAATTCTGGTTTCCACATATATTTTTTCACTTTCTAAGCTTATTCAGCAGCATTGTCATCTTGCAATCCTGCATGAGACAAATCAAGCAAGTCTTGCACTTGCTTACGAAAACGTTTTGGAACTTGCTCAATAGTAATCCAACCTAATTCAATCTGCATTGCAAAATAGTTAATCATCATTGTTTTTCCTCCTATGATTTTATTTTTAATTTTCTTTAGCAGTTTCATCTGTAACACCGTCAGTGGCTTCTTCTTCAGGATACATCTTGTCAATCAATTCATTAAGTGTAGCAGTCGTTAATTGAGCTATTTTTTCAGATTTGTCAATGGCCGCTTGCATTTGGTCGATGGTTTTTTCATATTCAGCAGTTTTTTTGCTAAGTTCATCAACCTTCTGAACCGCTTCTGGCATAGCTTTGTCTGCATATTCAGATTTGAAATATGCATCACGAGCTAGTTTGATAAGCTCGTCGTTGGTTTTGCTAGTTTGGTCACCGATGACACGTTCAGTAAATGTGCCGTAGCTGCCTGACATAGTAGCCAATGTGATTTCTGTGTGTGTTACTTTTTCATCAGTATAGATTGGATATTTTCCGACAACGTACCATGCTCTCATTATTCATCACCTCCTTTCAAATCAGCTGTTGGCTCAAGCTGAGATTCTAATTTTGCAATTGTTTCTCGCGCTTGTGCTAGCTCTGCTTCTAAACCTGCAATCTGAATTGCTTTATTTGCAATTTCTAACGCTAGTTTTTGTTGAATTAATTCTTGAATTTTATTCATTTTTATCTTCCTCTTTTTTATGTTCTTCCGCTATATCCACATAACGCCCGTTTTATTGCATAGTTCTTCCACGATTTTTAAGAGTGATTTCATATGACCGCCAATCCCTATATCTTTAACGAGTAGCCCACCATTATATAAACTAACAACAGGAATATCTCCCCAACCTTGCATATTAAAATTACCCAGATAAGTACTTCTACCATGCACCGAGAGTAACTTTGTACTTGTGGAATCGTATAAATAAAACTCGTCAGCATTCATTTTGGCTTCGGCTGTAGGTTTGTTTTCTATCGTGTTGTTAAGAGTGAATTTTATACCAGCCAGCCTACTATTATCACTTTTTCTAACATTAAAAGCAGAAGTCAGATAATCTGGAGAACCGCCACTGTTATTATTCAGAAAAGTTGTAATTTCAAAGATTTTGTCACCCGCGACACGTTGTATGTATCCGTAGTTATTATTAAAAGTTAGCGTTCCTCCGTTTAAATCGAATATAGTCGCTCCGTTTGTACTCTTTAGTTTTCCTCCAGTAATCATGTCTGCTGTGATAGAATTAGCAACTATTTTAGATGCGTCAATGGAGTTCGAAGCTATCTTGTCGCTCGTGATAGCACCTGCAGCAATATTTGCTGCACTAATTGTTCCTGTTTTGATTTGCGCACTGGTAATTGTGCCACTTGCAATTTGACTAGCTGTAATGCTACCAGCTTTGATTTTGGCTGCATCTAATGTGCCAGCTGTAATGCGGTCACCATTAATGCTGTTTGCGCTCATTTTGTCTGTGGTGACTGCACCAGCCTTGATAGCGTCAGCAGTCACGGCATTACTTGAAATCACATCAGCGGTAATGATTTTACCGTTGAGATGCGCCGTATTGATTTGCTTGCTGGCAATCTTATCACTAGTAATTGCTCCGCTAACAATCATGTTTCCTTTGGCATTAATCTTGTCTGAAAATAGGTTGATAGCATTTTGATTAACGCTGAAATAAGAGCCTACCGCATTAGCAAAATCACTGGTCGACTTGCCAGCTTTGATAACCACTCCATCTGTGTTAATGGTCAGACTGGAACTCTTGACTGTATTATTATCAAGACTTTGTACACTCGCCTTAATTGTGTCTGTGGTCTGTTTAAATTCGGATTGTGCAGTCTTTAAGTCTTGACTACTTGCTAATTCAGCTAACGAAGGACTCCAGCCATTGTTTGATTTGCCTTTTTTAACGGAAACATCACCAAAATACAGGTCGGCATTTGATCCAGCGGTACTTGTCCCATTATTGTCGATGCGAATATAACCTTCGTCATATTCCCCTGTGTTAAACGTGACAATAATTTCTTCGGCAGCACCTGCTGATAGTTTGCGTTTTAACAATCTTTGTGGTTCGTCATAATCTGACGTACTACCTTTTTTCCGCTTTAAAAAATACACTTCTGCCGTTTCCAAAAGCACGTTATTAAAACCTTTAAAATAAAGCGTGTAGTCTGTGTTTCTTTCAATTTTAAAACGGTTAAAATTTAAGAAAATTTTACTTGTGTTCGTGTTGCGCAAAATATACATCTTGTAAGCGCCGTTATAATAAAAGGAATGCGTGGTATATTCTGCATTATTATATGGACTGTAACCATCAGCTGGTCTGCCATACTCGACAAGGTTCATTTCACCGCTTGGTATTTTACCATCAACACTCGTAATCTTACTGCTCAACTCGTTAGCTTTCGCTGTGATGTTGTTTTCAGCAGTTGTCACACGACCGCTTAACGTATTGAATTCAGATTGCGAAACCTTAGCTTGCAAGCCAGTATTCAATGCGCTGATTTGGGTCGTGTGTGTGCTGATTGTTTGCGCGTTGTTGTTAGCTTTGTTGGTAGCTGTGTTGATACCAGATTGCAACTCAGCCTTAGCACTGTTAACCTCTGTTTTTGTTGCAAGCAAGGTCATTCCGTCTGCGGTTTGCTTAATTTCACTAGAAACTTTAGTAATAGCTGCATCGGTATCTAGCGGGCTGGCAGTATAAGCAGTTGCCACACCGCCTTCTTCTAATTTGACACCTGCCAGCCAGACTTCGTCAGTGGTTGAGTTACCGTCATGCCTAAATAGTAGATGTTTATAGACGTTTTCAGCACTTGCTGGACTGTCTTTGAGTTTGTATACAACGTAGTAACGCTGCCAGTTTGGTGATAGATTAATGTAGAGTAAGCCATCATCGCGGGTGGTAACGGTCTGCCCTTGATTGGTACTACCGCTTGCAACACCTAAAAAACCTCTTGCGCCGTAAAAAAATATCTGTAGACTGAAATTTCCCTTAGCCCAAAAACTCACTGTGTAAGTACCACCTAAGGTTGGATATAAACAATTGTTAAATTGTATAATATCTTGATAAGAAGAACTTGCGTCTGTGTTTTTAAAGTACCGTACCGCACAATCTTTATAAGTGTCGCCGTTAAGTTTTCCATATCCACTCAGATTGTTCCCATTAAATTTCTTAGTATCACGTAACAAGTTGACCCCGCCAATTTCAGTCGGTATTTTACCTTCAACAGCTGAAATAGTAGTCTTTAATTGACTGGCTGTTTGGTCAAACTCTGACTTATTCTGCTTAACCGTACCATCTAGGGCTTGTACAGTACTTTGCAAACTTGCGTAGTTTTGGTCAGCGTTCTGTTTGTACTCAGCTACTTTTTGTTCGATGTCGGCTTCGTTTGGACTGTAGTCTTCGACTACTGCAGATAAGTAAAGATTAAAGTTTTCAAGACTTACTGCTGTGTTAAGTGGAAGAGTATTGTTTAAACGAATGAATACATTATCAGTTTTGTAGCTATTACCAGCACCACTCAAATTAAACTTCAAATCAAAGTGTTGTAAAGCGGTTGTGCCACCTTTGAATGTAATGCCACCGCAGTTATACCAAGGACTAGCGCTAAAATGGACATTTGTTGTAAAATCTGACGGCAAAGCTGGATTGAAAGCAATATCAAAAGACATTCTCACGTAGTCTTTAGTAAAACGAGTATCATTTTTCCAAAAATCGTCATCAATAAAAGTTCTGACGTCTTGTGTTTCTGTATTATCAATATAGTATTTACGTGATTTTGAATTTTTGAAATAGTTTCGACTACCGATTTTTAAAGTTTCAAACTTCGCACTCAGCCCATTCAAGCCAGTTTCAAGTGTAGCTGTTTTTTGACTGGCACTGTCAGCTGTCGTCTTAACTTGAGATAGTGTTGTTTTAGTTCCTGATAAATCATCTTCAACTACTTTAGTTCGTGCAGTAACGCTAGTAATACTCTTCGTATTACTATCTACCGTTTTGCTTAACTCGCTAACAGTCGTCTTCGTACCATTTGCGGTCGTTTCAACAGTCGTCACACGTTTAGTCAATTCAGTTTGGGCATTAGCCTGCGTCTGCAATTGTTTGGCGTGGCTCGTCAATTCTTGCTTAGCTGTGTTTAACTCGCTAGTGACGTTAGTCAAGTCTTGCTTAGCTTTATCAACTGCTGCTTGGGCATTGTTTGCGACAAGACTTGTCGCAGTTAAGTTATTCTTAACGTTAACCAAGTCCGCCTTGATTTCCCCCGCTGCCGCATTGGCTAGCTCTGCCACCTTGGCTGTTTCTTGGTTAATCGTGTCAGCGTATTCCTTGGCGTTGCTTTCTGCTTGCGTTTTGGCTGTTTCAATCTTCGTTTCGATTTCCGCTTTTGAGTTAGCCAATTCCTCGGCAATTTTGTTTTCAAATTCTTCACGGTTTGGTACGTCTTTTAGTTCCTCAGCTATCTGTTCCTTGAATGCTTCAACGTCGTCAATAACTGGATTGATTACCCAATCTGCACCGTTCCAATAATACTGCTTGACCGTATCACCAACAGTCAAAAACAATAAATCACCAGTCTTTAATGTGCCTTTAGGGTTATCTACTGGAAAGCTGTCACCGTAATAGTTCGTGTTCTTTCCATCAGCAGAAATAAGAGCTTTATTAGCGATGCTATAAGCGTTGCTTGCTGTATCTGAAGCGCTTGCCGCTTGTTTCTTGGTTAAGTTATAACTAGCAGACAATTTCTTAACCGTGCCAATATCATTACAAGTCACCTCATGTTTGACAAGAATCCCTTGAACGTCATATTCACTAGTAAATGACACAATTCTGATTTTTTCTTGAAAATCAAGCGTTTCATTGATTGCCATGATATAATCACCAGCAATTGGTTGCTTGTATTTATAACCTGCTCGGGTCAAGTCTTCCATATCAAGACTAACAGAAATGGTGTAAGAATTATCAACGTTTTCTTTCAAGACAGCTAACAGGCTACCGCTTTGTGAGTAACGCTCGTCAACGAATGGCTCAGCTTCTAACTTGCCATAAACACTAGCCAATGGACTTGTGTATTCAACCTCAAGTCGTCCTTTTGAGTGGTCTTCTTCGTCAAAATAAGCTCCATAACCTTTCTGGTAAGTGACAAAATCGCCGATATTCTTTTCAATCGTCAATTCATTCATATTAAAGTTTTTACGGACGACTGTTGACAAGTCTGTTCCGACTTTTTCCAGAATACGGACAACCTTACCGTTGACTTGAAACTCAACACCTGTGGACGTGATAATGTCGTTAAAAAGTGTTAAACGTTTCTTTAGACCAAATGATTGTTTTTCAAATGCATAGACGTTCAATGCAGAATCGACTGTATAAGAATAACCGCTGTTCTTGAAGATAAAATCAAGATAAGCAACAAAGGTATGAGAACCGTCTGTCAACTGGTCATAGACTGATGACTTGTCAAAGTCCCAGAAAAACTGATGGACAGCGTCAAACTCCACTTGGACGTCTCTACCTTCGTCGATTGGCTTAGCATAAGTCACGACATAGTATTCGTCGTCAAATCGCAACCGCCAACCACGTTCAATATTAGACAGAACGTAATCACCAGATACAATTGTCCCAGTTAGCGAACGTTCACCATTGACGGCATTAGTTGCCTTGATAGTAGACAAAGCGCCATGTTCGACGTCGTTTTCATCTAAAAATGTAATCAATCTATCACCTCCCTATTTGTAAAGTTCTTTAAAGCCTAAAATTTTAATGGTGCCATTAAAATTAGTCGTATAAGTGATTGTTTTTGTTGGTGTTGGCTCAATCACAAAATAACCGTAATTGGTTTTAGCGTTGACGTTAACTAGATTTTTAGTTGTTCCGATTCCTGTGATTTTAAATATCTCACCAGAATTGATATTACCTGACTGCGTGTATTCGAATCTTCGCTTGCCTATTTCAAGGTAAAAACTAGACTGACCACCTGTCGAAGTTAATTCAACAACAAATGGTACTTCTAACTGTGATAACTTAGCTGTGCCTGCATAAGTAAAACTACCACCACTTAACGTAATGTCTTTGGCTTCCGTTTCACCGTATGGCATTTCTGCAGTGGTAAATACCACGGAGAAGTCATATTTTAACCCTTGACCAGAATTGCCAACAAATGAAAATGTCGGCTCGCTAGCAGTTACTTTCCAACGATAATGCCAAGGAGTGTGCTCTTGACCGATTAAATCTAAATCACCAGTGGTCTGACCGGGTGTTTGATAATTATAAAACTCAGCATTGTTAGGATACATTTTAGTGATATAAAAAGGCTCGTCATCCAATAACAAGCCATTGATATCATCTTTTTTTGCCATAAAATCTTGAATAGTTGCTACTGATACACGACCAGTTGCCTTAATCGTTTTAGCAGTAAATGTCACGCCTCCAAACACTGTCCCGTTGCGACCACTAACAGAACGCTTATCAAGAGAGATTTCAGGTGCGCCATCTTCAATATCAACATTATAAAAACCATAGTCAGATAGCTTTACTGACGTTGTTCCTTTCGTTATCAATAAATCCATTGTTCACCTCTCTTAATAGTTAAAATAGTCGTTTTTGGCGTTTTCTCGAGCTTCATGCTGTTTGACAGTCGTATAAATCTTGTCGCCAACCATTTCATTGTGTACCTCGAAGACTGGTTCTGACAAGCTAGTATTTTTCACTTCGTCTGATAAGCTATCAAGCGAACTTGAAATACCTGAGGTGCTAACACTTCCAGCAATTGCCATAGAGCTGTTAACGCCCCATTTTTGGTCAGTAACTGCTAAGGCGTACTCTTTGCTGATGTCGTTGATTTTACCTATCCAGTCAGACATACCAATAGCGAAGCCTTCACCCGTATAGCCGCCGAGTGCTTTCATCACACGAGATGGTGAGTGGATGTTTAATGATCTACGAATTGTTGCTTGTACTCGTGCAGCGATACCGTTTGCTACCGCGTAAATTGAACCTGCTGAACTAGCAAGACCACTAGCAAAGCCAGCGCCTGCATAATAACCAGCTGAACGCATACCACCGCTTGTGCTGTGCATAATTGATATCATGCGGTTACCAGCACTGCTTGCTGCTGCGATTGCGCCATTCATACCGTTTGAAACAGCTGAACGAACACCGCTCATTCCAGATTGCGCTGCGCTTTTAACTTTGTTGAATGAGTTTTTAAACGTTGAACCCATCTTGTTTCCAGCAGAGTTAAAAGTGCTGTTGACTTTGTTCATTCCGCTAGTTACTGTCGAAGCCAAACCGTTCATGGCTGATGCCGCAGATGCCTTAGCTTTATTGAAGTTGTTAGCGATGTTTGACGCCATTTTTGATGTTGCAGAGTTAGCAGATGCAGCGGCTGAATTAAGTTCAGATGTCACGTTGTTTGATAATCCACTTGCCGAACTGTTCGCATTTGCTTGCATTGATTTAAAGTTTGATGTAACACCGCTATTTGCCGCTTGTGCCGCACTCGTTGCATTAGCCTGTGCATTTTTCATGTTATTAGACACACCTGCTGACAAGCTAAGCGCTTGATTGACAGCACCAAGATTCATACTAGATGTTGCAGCATTAACACCGTTCGCCATGTTCTGTGCGTTGGTTGTGGCGTTTGTACTTGCGGTAGCAAGATTATTAGTGATGCCATCACTAAGAGCTTGTGAATTCGCTGTCCCAATTTGATTGGCTAAGTCAGTGTTTGAAGCTATTGCCTGATAATACTGCGGCATTTGCATTAGCGCCTCGTTGCTGAGTGATGCCGTTTCAAGATTAACACCATTAGCCATAGCTTGAGCATTGATAATCGCTTGCAATTGGGCTGAGGAGGTTGAGGTGTCAACAGCATTTTTGAATTGGTCAAGGCTCATACCAGCTTTTAATGCCAACTGGGCCATTTGGTCAGCCGAGTTGACTTGTAACCCTGTAATTGCCGTTGTTCCTGCCATGTTTGCTTGATTAAAGCCATTTGTCACACTGTTTAAGATACTTTGCATATCTGCATCAGTATTCGTAGCAGTTTGACTCGTTGAAGCCTTAATACTATTCGTCATATCGGTAGTGTCAGCTTTGATTTTTTCTTTGCTAGAACTAGATTTACCAGTAATGCTGTCCCAAAGTGAACTAAAGCCGTTCTTAATACCATCCCAAACACCTTTCAAAGCGTTAGGAATAGCTTCGAGCATTGCCTGACCAAGCCCAACAATCAATTGAACACCAGCAGCAAGAATTTGTGGTATATTTTGGATAATTGTAATAGCCAACTGTCCGACAAGTTGAATACCTGCTGCAATGATTTGCGGTAAGTTTTGTGCAATCCCTTGAATAAATGATTGAATAATTTGAACCGCGGATTGAACAATATTAGGTAAATTCTGAAGAATACCTTGTACCAGCATTACAATAATTTGAATGCCGCCCTGCAAGATTTGTGGTAAATAACTAACTAGTCCTGTGATAAATCCAGTGATAACCTGCGTAGCAATTGAAATAATTGTTGGCAAATTTTGGATAATTCCTTGGACTAAGTTAGTGATAATCTCAACACCTTTAGAAATGATGTTAGGCATATTAGCGGACAAACTTTGCCCAAAATTATTAACAATTTGTTGCGCATATTGCAAAAGTAAAGGTAAATTTTGAACTATACCATTGACGACATTTGCAATAAAGTCCATACCAACAGACAAGAGTTGCGGTAGTGCGCTAGCGATTGAGCTAACAAATGTACCGACAATTTGAATAGCTGAGGCAATCAAGCTACCAGCATTTGCCCCCACACCTTGAACAAGGCTAGAAATTAAATCAACACCAGCTTGCACAATCACTGGAAACATAACAGTGAATGCGTTAGCGAACTTAGCAATTAAATCCGCACCACTAGCAATCAATGCTGGAATTTGACTAGTAATGCCATTTACCAAGTTCGTGATGATTTGCGGTCCTTTAGTTGTCACCGTAGCTAGTAACTGGTCAATCTGTGCTCCAAATTGGCTATTGATTAATCCAACACCAGCAACGACCAAACCAAGAATGGCTGCGGGTCCGATTGAAGCAAGTGCCAAACTAGCAACGCTTGCTATTGCCGAAGTCATTCCACCAAGCACTGATAGACCTGTACTTGCGGCGCTACCAAAGACACCAACAAGACCTGTCACATTTTCAGCCAAGACACCAATAAGCCCACCAATATTGCTAAAAGCAGTTCCGATAACACTTCCAAAGACTGCCGCTTTTTCTCCAATGCTACCTAACGCAACTCCAACTTTGCCAATCCCAGAAATGAGCGGCATAAGTGTTGCGATAGCACTTTTCGGATTCAGCAGCGCCCATGCTGTAACGGCTGCTGGTCCTATCTCGGTTATCTTAGTTTTAATCTTATTAATGGTCTCTTGTGTTAGCTCACCTTTTTGGGCAAATTCGCCAAGCGCTGTATTGAGCAAGTCAAAACCTGCTTTGATACCTTTACCGAATCCTGATATATCAATATCAATCATTTTTTTCAGTCTTGCAAAGGCAGCGACCAAGTTTGGAATAACTGCAGTGACAGTATCAAACGCCTCGTTGATAGCTGGTTTTAAAGCTAATAAACTTTCTGAAATCGTTTTTAGACCGTTTGCTTTGGCGGCTTCATCGAACGCAGTAATCATATTAGCAACACCCTTAACAACGGCGGTGTTTAAATTTTGCCATGCTGTGCGAATACCACCAGCAGAAGCTTGCGCCATTTCAGCAAAACCGCCTTGCGCGCCGTTAAGTTCAATCATCTTATCAGCGAATTGTTGAGCTGTAATTTTTCCATCTGATAAGGCACTCTTCAAGTCTTGGACACCGTTTGAGCCAAAGCCGAACGCTTCCGCCATCTTAGACATAAGACCCGGTGCTGCTTCCGACACAGAGTTGAACTCCTCTGCCTGCATTTTTCCAGAGCCAAGAGATTGGTTAAACTGTCTAAGCGCTTGTTCAGCTTCATCAGTTGATGCACCGTATCCAATCATGGCGTTATTAAAGGCAAGAGCTAGATCTGTACCTTTTTCAAGGCTGCCTGTCGTGATAGAAAGTTGTTGAGCGCTCTTGACTGCGCTATCTAACGGAGTAGGCAAGCCTTCGATACCGTCTGATAACTTATCAATCGCTCTCTTAGATTCTTCGGCTGAATAGCCAAACAGTTTCATTGTTTTTGGAAAACGATTCATGGTATCAACACGACTTACAGCACCATCTAGCGCTCCAGTCAGAGCATTAATGCCTTTTTGGGCAATTGCAACAAGAGAAAAACCTGCTGCAATCTGCATCACTGTATTATGCAGCTTTTCACCAGCACTTGATGCACTAGCGAATTTTTGACTAATACCATTAAGTGCACTAGTTGCCTTGCTGGACAAATTAGAAAAACCATGCCCAAGTGAGCTGGCCATCCTTGTTGACAACTTAGTCACACTTGACATAATTTTGCCAGTGAAAGAGTTGCTAATGGCATTAGCAGCGCTGTTAGCTTTTGAACTAATCGTGCTAAACGCTGAGCTAACCTTGCTAGTCGCCGATTTAGCAAAGTTAGAAGCTGAGTTAGTTGCTTTTGTAAAAGCGTCTTGAATAGGCTGAGGGATTTTATTAGCTAATGAGTTGACACTATTCTGGATAGCTGTCAAAGCTGTATTGAACCCATTTTTAATAGGCTGAGGAATCTTTTCACCAATTGATGAAGCTATACGCTGAATCTCACCAATGGACAGATTTAAGCCTGTGCTAAATGCTGTTCCTAAACGTTTGCCAAGTGATTCGCCATTGTTTGCCAACTGTGCCATAATTTGGCCAACACGTTGGACTAAACGATTAGAACTATTTACAGCTGCGTCCTGTGCTTTCTCAAAAGCACGCTGTGTTGCAGTTGTAATCTTATTCATTGCCGCTTGATAATCAGCAATATCTGCACCGACATATGCGTAAATTGAGCCATCAAATTCTGCCATATAACTCCCCCCTTTCTGTCTTTTTGTGTTATCTGTTCATGAAATAGTCATTGACCTTTTGCAGACGCTCAGCAAGACTAGTGTTAGTTGTTTGCTTATTGTCGTTTGCATGAAAGGCTTGTTTGACTTTATTTCTGTCTTTTTTCTTGCTAAGTTTATTGGCACTAGCACGCTTAGCGTTCATAGTGTAACGCATTTCCATAGCAAGCTCAGACAGATTCTCACGAAAATCAATTTGCCTGTAATGAAGACCCTCTAAAATTGCGTCAAGTTCCCACTTATTGCAAGAGTAGATTGTTTCTAAGTCTGTTAAGCCAAGACGTGCACACTCAGTTAAGATAGTGCGCTTTTCATCTTGCCAATAAGTTTTTCGGTAACTTCGACTTGAAGCTCTTCGCTGTCCTCTTGCGCTTTCATGTACTCTACTGCTGTTTCCAAGTTTTCGATATATTTCAAAATCTTGTTCCTGAAAAAACCAGAATCAACCATCTCTTGTTGGATTTCTTCAAACAAGATTTCTGTATCTGCAGCATCATTATCCACTAGCCAATTTTCAATAGCTGTGATTGCATCATCTTCTGAGATGGCTTTGCTAAATGCTTTATTAGCTGATAAAAGAATCAAATCAACAAGCCCTTCGTCATTACGATTTAAAATGTTGTTGAACAACGCTCCAACACCATCATTGTTACTTGCTCCGGTTTCTCTGTTCTTAGTTGCAAGCTGTTTGTCAACTTTAAACATTGTGCGATAATCGAACTTAATTTCAATGATTTTATTTTTTACTTTAAATTCCATAAGGTAAGTTATCTCCTAACTAAAAAATAAAGGCTGGATTTAAATATCCAACCTCTGACGTATTATTCGCCTCTTTGAATGTTATCGTAATCACCCTTTGTTTCGCCTGGGTTTTGATAGTCATAAACTTCATCGAGCAAAGCAATTTCTGCAGTAGTCAATGGGAATGTGCCGTTTTTTAGCTTGCCAACAATGCTTGCTGTATAGTTAGCTTCAATGATATCTTCGATACCTTCGCTGTATTCAATATCGCCAATCTTAGCATAGCCAAACTTCGCAGGGTAAACATCTTTTTGAGGTTCGCCAGCTTGCGTTTTCAAGCTTTCATCAACAAGAACACGCCAAATCTTAACTGATTCCCCTGTATCGTTCGCTTGCTCAATAATTTCAATTGAAGGGTCTTTTGGTGCGAATTTAGTTGTCAATTCGATTTCGTGGCTAGTGCTTGTTTTATCAAGCAAAAGCCCTTGTTGCGTTTGTTCGTCAGAATATTCAGCACCAAGTGTCAAAGTACCATCAGTACGATAAGCTGGTAAGATTGCAGTGCTGCCAATTTCAGCATGAATAGACTGAATGAAATAAAATACTTTTTTACCTGCTAATGGCTTAGCAGTTGTTACTGTAATTTGTCCTGCCATGTAGTAGCTTCTCCTTTAATAAATAGTATCAGAAACAACAATAGAAACGTGATACACATCACGTCCTATGCTGTCATCTGGAATAATGTTAGCTGTTGCGTTTCTACGTCCTAATGCCCTTAAAGCTTTTGATTTAACTTCTTCCGCATCAGTCCTGCTCGAGCCATCTAAAAAGATGTCAATATTTACCGTAATATCCTCGATAATAGCCCCTGTTTGAGCCGTTTGCGAAGTATCTGATGAGTTAGACCCAATCACGACAAAAGGCTCTAAAACGTCAGAATTTGGTAAATAAAAATAGATTGGAATACCTAACACTTCTAATCTATCGTGTAATTCTTTTAAAAATAAAGTGGATGGTGAATAATTCGTCATATATCACCTATCTTTCGTATATTTTGCGTAAATTACTGATTAATTTTGGTCGCTCAGCATCAAGTGATGGTCTTAAGTATGGTTGCGCTCGCATTTTTCGGGTTCCTTTTTCAACATAAATGGCATAGTGTTGCGGTGCAGTAACTTTATAAGTTAGATCGCCTGCTTTTGCTGAAAAAATTGAATTTTTCAGTGCACCAGTATCAACTGGCGCTTTTGTTTTGGCCATTCGTTCAATTCGTTTACTAGATAAGTCTAATTCACGATTTGTAGCGATACGTGCCTGCTTGCCTTTATTAGCAATCGTTCTAACCATCCTGTCAACGCCGCTCACTTTGAAACTAATACTCAAATGTAAATCACCGTTGAATTTTTGTGATGTTTTTTGCCCTGTATTTTGCGCTTTTTGCCATTGTAAATGACCTCAGAAAAACCATCATAATGCCCTTGTAAATGCAATTTAAAACTATCAAGATTATATGTTCCAAAAATACCGATTTGTTCTGCGTTGGTCAAATTGTCTTCCTGACAAGGAATTGGTTCAGATTGCTTCTTGACGACTTTGTCGCCTAAAAAGTCAGGCTCAGTCGTTTCAGTGATTAAAATAACACGCTTGTTATAAATCATATAAATCTAGTAATTCCTTTCGCTTGATAGTTTCGACCAACTGCAGCACTCTTCAATGTATTTTCATATTCATCTAAATACTTATCCCAATTAAACGAACGACCTTCTTCGCTATCAGCACTAGCGCCTTCTGAATTCAAACGGTTGTAGCGTTTAATAGCTACATCTCGAATAATGAAAGTTAAACGGTTTGGAATTTCTGTTAACTCGTCTTCGCTAAACTCGTTGAGCTTAGCAAGGACACGGTCAACACTTTCATTGATTGCCAGTTCAATCAACTTATCCTGCGTTGTATCTTTAGCAGGAATTCCTTTGAATAATTTAACTTCCTCTAAAATCAACGCTTTGTCCATAATCTAGGTTATCCTGCTCCTCCAACTCCTGCTCCACCTGGTTCTGAAACAGCTGGCGCTTGGATTGTAGCCTCAATAACACCTTTAGGAATTTCAGCAAACAATTTAAGAGCGCCAAAGAATACTGATTCATATGTAAGGTTGTTAAGAGAACGGTCACGACTTGAAGCAATCAAACCAGTTTCATCAGTATAATCAGCAAACATTCCACCTAAATCAGAGCCGTTCACATCAAGGTAAGCAAGCACAATGTTTTCAACTGCAGTTGAGTAAACTTTCCCTTGTGGTACGTTTGGCAATACAATAACGTTTTGCATACCTAAAAAGTTCTTGAGCAATGTCATCCCAAAGACGTTAGAACCATCTGAACCAACTGCCTTATCGCCAAGATAATTAGCTACATCAAGTGAGCTTACGAATGACACAATTGGGGCACCGTCAAATTCTGAAAATGTTTGCAGTTTGCCCCAAGATTGAGCTAAAGCACCTTGAAGACCTGTTCCATTAACTTTCGTTGGATTTGTTTTTAGGAAAGTAAAGAAATCAGTTTTGATGCCATTTTGGATTTCGCGCATAATACGTTGGTCAGCTTGGTCAATTGCCAAAGAAGCACCATGACGTGCGATAGCTTCAGCAGAAACGGCACGGCGTTTTTTGATCCATGCAACTTGATATTCTTGATCTACTGCACGAGTCACTTTAGAAAGTGGAATTGTGTCACCTTCGGCAGTGCTTGTTTGGTCAATATCTTTTTCCCATTTGTAAGTTTTGATTTTCATATCAGCTGACAACGGTTCTTTACGTGTCACACCAATCAATTGCAAAAGCTCAGAGATGTTAGTACTAAATTTGTTGACAAAGTCGATTGTTTTGATTTCGCCCAAGTCGTTCATAACAGTTAATTTGTTTTCAGCAGTCATAGATTAACCCTTTCTAAATAATTCCAAGTTTTCTGCAATGAGTTTCTGACGCTCGTTTGCGTCCTGAACAGCCATGATTTCGGCTTTAGTCATTGCACCAGCTGTTAAGCCACGCCGTGGTTTATCTTGCGTTAAACGCTCATTTACGCGCTTTTCAACAGCTTCATCAAATACCTTCCGAACACTTGCGATGTTGTCTTTAACAGATTCTGCAGTATCTGCCATGACAACGTCAAGAAATTCAATTGGTAAACCTTCATCTGACAAAAGACTTTGTGTTTCGATACGCAATTCTTTAACTGCAATTGCTTTTTCACGAGCTTCGAGGTCTGCTAAGCGCTTAGCTTCTTCCTCCTTAGCACGTTCATCTTTTGTCAATTTTGCTAAACGTTCACCCTCAGATTGTGCTTGTTTAATTTTGTCTTCGGCGTCTTTTTGTGCTTTAGCTACTGCACGTTTGACACGCTCTTGGACAATATGGTCAAGTTCATCTTGGGTGAATGTTTTATCCGCCTCAGTAGCTTCTGGATTGTCGACTGTTTCCGTTTCAACTACTTCAGTGTTAGTTTCTTCTGCCATGTGGCTACCTCCGTTTTAAGTCTGAGTTAGACTGATAACCTGCACCTTTTAAAGTCTTAAGCAGTTTTGGACAAAACTTTATGTTTTATTAATTTCGCTTTTTTTATTTAACTCTTCTTCGTCAGGAATAACAGCAGAACGGCAATTGTAGTGGAATGGTGGTGCAGTTATACCAGTTTCAAACTCATCAATTCTGTAAAGCTTATTTTCCTTAGCAATCGCCCGACAAGTTTCTGATGTCCTATTGTCCAAATGCACAGAAATGCGATAAAACTCCAACCCAGATTCTTCATAGCGTTTAATAGCTGAACGATTGACAATTGCTGTCCCATCAGTCCTAATAAGTGTTTGCGCTCGTGAGCGTGCTACATTGTACTTTTTGGCAAGCTCAGCAGCCATGCTACGAACATCATCACCACGAATGAATCCACGTTTAAGAACGTCCCTTAAATCTCTAGCTAAATCATCTGTATTCCCCCAAACTTGCTGCGAATAGTTCCGACCATTGAAAGGCGTATCGATAAGCTCTTTTAATGCTGGTTCGTTCAATGTACCACTATTGCCGCCCATAATTTTCCTATAAGCATACTTAGCAGTTGACTTCAAATAGTTTTCAAACGACTTCTCAATAATGCCCTGCATGACGCAGATTTTATAAGTCATTTCAAGATTTAAGGCATCAAAGCGTGTGACTTTGGAGCTAACATACTGCTCGTTTAATCGTTTGAGCAATTCTGGGTCTTTCTCAGCTTGTTTACGGTACTTCTCAGCGTTAGCTTGATAATCTGATAGGTCAACACCTCTAAGGCGTTGTAGAGCTTCAGAATAGCTTATTTTGTTATCATCAGCATATTTTGTTACAAACGCAAATAAGTCACGTTGAACTTCTGCGCTATGCTCAATGTATATTTTTTGCAATTCCTCAAAGACATTGATATCAGTCGAATCAACATAGCGCATAATGTCTTCTGTCCGCTTTTGCCAATAATTATCGTGCTTCTTCGCCGTTCTCTTCGTCATCAGCATTTACCTCAACGTCAAAACGTGGCTCTGGTTCTTGTGGCTCTTCAGCTTTTAGACGTTTCAATTCATCTTCCGCATCAATTCCAGTCACCTGTTCTAACAACTCGTAAACTGTTTGATCGCTTACCACACCAAACAACGACTTAGCAATATTCGCACGTTCAGCATCATTTTGTGGCAAGTTAGGACTGAAAATAACAGCAGTTTGATTGATAGCTTGATAATTCGTAGCTTCATTGCCTTTAACTTTCCAGATATTTACCGCTAAGCGTAACCGTCGCATAAGTCCTTTTTTGAATAGACGTTCTTGCTTGCTACGGTAATTATCAGATGCCATCAGTTTGTATTTCATTGATTCGCCTGACTGGATACCGCTAAAGTTATTGTCAAGAATATCAGGCGTAAACGTAAAGCGAAGAATATCATTCACTAGGCGTTGCTTATACGCTTCAGCACCAGCTGAGTCATATTGCTTAACTAAGTATTTAGCATCTGGTTGTGAACCACCAGGATTAGGATTATCGTCAAGCACAGCAATTTGTGCTTTCTTAAAACCAAGCGCTACACCCAGACGTCCATTAGGATTAACACGACCATCTTCAAGATAATCGTTATCATCTGAACCAGTATAAGGATTTCCAGTGATTACCAAGATAGCATCATTACTATTTTGTTGGAAATTAGCCAGTTCAGATTGTGATAAATCGTAAGCGTCAATGTCATCAAGAACTGATTCATAAGCGCCTGTGCGGTCTTCGTTATTCTTAAATTCGTTAATTGGAACACCTTTAAGATAATGTTGTACTGGTTCATCAACTAAACGAAGGCCAAACTTGTCTTGATTATCGTCAACATACGTGTAAATCATGTTGTCTGAATAGACACGCACTACCATTTTGCGGTGACCCCTACCATAATCAACTTCATAATAATTGACACCTAACAATGATTTTTGTTGGTAGGTATCATCATAAATAACAAATGTCTGTTCTGGTGCTAAATGATACAGCTTTAAAACGATATTGCCGTTTTCATCTTCTTCTGGATTTAGCAACTCATAAGCACGCCCATAAATAGATAAGTCAGTCTTAATCAAGATATTGTGATAGGCTTCGTTTGTTTGTTCAGAAAACGTATCAATCAATTCTTGGAGCGTTTTATCCTCGTTTATATACTTAACAGGATTGCCAAGCATATAGCCTTGTTCAAATACTGTAATGTACTTAGCAAAGTCGCTTGAAATACGATTATCAGCCGCAAATTCGTCTGTTTTATCAGGACGGTACTTTATATTGTTATCACCTAAATAGTACCGTTTAAGCTCTTTTAAACGCTCAATTTGCAGCTTATGTGTATTGATATATCGTTTTAATTGTTCAATCCATTTTTGAGACGCAAAATCAATAGCTTCGTAGTCTTCCGTCAGCATGATAATTTGGTCGTTACTATGTGGATTAAATCTGGTTTTAGATAAAAATTTTACCATGTGTTCCCTCAAAATAAATAGCTTGCTTTCTTAGCTTTCTCTCTCATGTTGCTGTTTGCTCTCATATCGTCAGCAAACGCGTATCTTGTTGCGTCGATCGTGTGGTTATCCTTATCTTCTAGTCTTGGTTTAGGATTACCGTCACGGTCAACTTGATAGTCAATATTTTCAAATTCTCGTGCGATGTTCGGTGTGCGTTTTGGGTCAATACAAATGAAATCTAAATCATCAAGCCAACGTTCACCAAATTCAACCGAGTCAGGACCTTTTTTAACACCGTACACATTAGGTAGGTTAAAGTCACCATGAAGTTCAGCAATAGACTTAGGTTCAGCACTATCTGCACCGATTCGGTCCGATTGATAACCTCGCGACTTAATCCAGTTAGCAGCTTGACGGTTGCTGATTTTTTGACCGTAATATTCGTCAATTGCATAAATGCCATTGTGTTTCTTGTCATAATGCCAACGAACGAATGCCAGCGGGTCAGTCGCATAACCAAAGTCGAGACCGTTTCTGATATTGTCAAAGTTAGCTATTAAATCATCTGGTATTGTTTCAAAGCGTAAATTATCGAACGGAACTACACCAGAACCGATAGCCTCACCAAGGTATTCCCAACGATAACGCCGCTCATCTCTAGCCTTAGTTGATTCGGCTTCCTCGATAAACTCTTTTGAAATGTAAGGATTATCAAGATATGTCGAATGGTGAACGAATGTATTAGCTGGTTGAAACTGCGTACCGTATTTCTTATTAACCCATGACTGTTTTCGTTTCGGTGGGTTGTACGTGTAGAAAAACTTATAAAAAAGACCACTACTCAGCTCACCACGTAGCAGTGAGTTAGTAATAGTCTTGACTTCATCTTCAGTTTTAAATTCAGCTAATTCTTCAATCCAACCAATTGCAAACGGAAACTGACTGTCTTTCAGTGACTTGATACGTTCTGGATACTGTGCACCACGAAATACAATATAGTTGCCACGAGGTAAATAGGTTATGCGCAACGGCGACTTGTTAAACTTAAATAAGTGCGATACATGTTGCTCACTGATTGCCCATTTAAGTTGCTCATAAACTGACTGTTCAAGTGTGTTATCTGTCTTACGAATACACACAGCGTTAACTGCATAGCGCATAATAAGCTGAATAATGATATGTGCCACATCTGATGACTTACCAGAACCACGTCCACCCTCGCAAACAACATGCAGAATACTTTGATTGAGACTAGCTCGCCAGACATCATGAAACTTTGGTGGTATCAAACTTGAAAGCTTAACTGATGTCATCTTCAAACACCACCTGCTCGACAGTCGCGTCTAATTCAACTTTATCAGTAAATAACCTATAACGTTTTCCAAGCAACTCAGCTGCTTTAGTTCGAGCCTGTACTGGTGGAACAGCATTAACAACTTTCTGTGTACCCTCACCGTCCAAAACAAGTAGTGGTTCAGTCTTTTCGCCACGCATGACAGAGGTTAGGAACTCTAGGACTTCTTGCTGGTCTGCCACACGTTCAGACTTTAATTTTTCGAGTTGCTCATCTATATAGGCTTTAACCTTAACATTTCCTAACATTCTTGATGCTGCTGCACTTGCTACATTATCCTTTTTAACGCTAGGATACGCAGCTTTATAGGCTCTTGTAGCATTTAAGTCAATGATGTACTCATCGGCAAAAATCTTCTGTTTTTCTGTCATCCCATTTTCCATCACCTCCAAACATAACAAAAAGGGCAGACACTTCATAGGTGCCTTACCCTCATTTCTTGATGATACTATAATAACACGTTAAAACTGCAATGCGCTGTCTCTTTATGTCTTGTTATGTCTTACTATGACTTGTTATGTCAGCATTTTCAAGATCTTTTTGAGCAGCTTTTTTCAGTCTAAAATAAGTTCGCTCGCTGATTACCATTTCATCCATTACTTCATACATCGACATCTTATCAATGTACACAAGACTTAGAATAGTTCTGCTTGCAGTATCTTCCAAACTATCAATCATATTCTGCAATTCTCTGCGCTTTTGAATAGCTTCAACTGTCTTATTATCAATCTCATCAATCGAATCAAGTAATTCAACATATACATCATCTTGCTTTCTATTCAATCCACCTTTGACCTTATCAGCGGACCATCGAGGACTTGAAAGTAATGAAGCACTAAGTCTATCTCGTCGTCTGATTAAACTTTGGATGTATAAATCTAAATTTCTTAAATCTTTCAAAATAGTCTTAGCTCTACTCACTTTCAATCCTCCGATATGATATAATAGTTATAGCATTTTAAATCATATCGAGCTTGCGTGAGCAGGCTCTTTTTTTATTAAAAACGGGCAGGCGCACGACCCGACCACCATTTTTAGTAGCGCCTTGCATAATAACAGCCGACTGTTAGAGCTGCGTTAGATTATAGCAGTAACACTTAAAAAGGTCTCCTCACTTTCTATATTTTCATTTCAGCCTTGCCAGCTAGCGCCTAGTAACCAACTGACTTGTACTTTTAGAAATTGCAAAGGAGTTCCTCCATTCTTTTTTTAAAATTCTAGGCTTATACCCACGAACCGAATCGAACGGTTCTAGATACCATTGCGGGTTACATTTCCATGTCTGTAAATTCAATTTGATTGTCTAAAATGCCACTACATACATAGATACTTTGGAAATTGGGACTATTTCTGGTTATAGAGAGGGAGGGATTCGAACCCTCAAAGCTTTACGCTCCCTGATTTCAGGTAACCATCTTCCAATTCTGAGACCTCTCTGAATACCCACGAACCGAATCGAACGGTTCTAGATACCATTGCTGGTCATTATCCTTCTAATAATTCTGGATTTTCGTAAATGTTACCAACAACTTCGAGAGAACTAAAGTAAATGTCTTCGGCCAGTTCTCCAAAAGTAAAAAAATAACCTCCATCATCTACTAATCCAAATCCTGCAAAGTCCTTGTTATATGTTACAGCCCCTGTGAAAGCATTAACGACATACTTATATTTAACAATATCACCCTCATAAATCTCTTTGCCGTTCTTATCTTTAAGCCCTGTTGATTGCATGAGGATAAAATCGCTCGCTGGCACTTCATCAAAAGCAATTTCGTCATAACTTAGCAATAAAGTATCATCTTTGAAAGGATAGACATCGTGATACATCACTTCGCCTTCTTCCGTCCAAACTCTAAATTTTGGTTTCATCTTCCACCTCTTTAATTTCAAACGCTGGGTTATTCCAAATTCCAACACCTTCCCACGTCTCCTGTGTTTGTTCCACGCCCGACGTGAAAGGACTACAAGACATAAACCATTCACCTAGCTTCTCATTCCAACCCAGATATTGGTTTGTGTCTCTAAAAGAAGCGAGATACAGCTTCTCTTTCTCAACCTCATATCCGAAAAGCTTCATCTTAACAAGTGTCACAATTGGTTTGTTATCATCATTATCAAACCAAATGTCTATTTGTCTTACCGGTTTACAGCCCTGAACACAGAGACATTGTACGCTATATTCAAAATTATCTTTGTGTTCCTCGTACCAATCAGCCACGTATTGCGGTACCACTGGTTTTTTGTCCATGTTTATCCTCCTAACAACTTTATCAACAAAACTAAAATGATAGTAATTACAACCCGCAGAACGCCGCAGCTTTCATTGTTATATATTTGCGTTTACGTTGCTTGTCTTCTTTATCAGATACAACATCATCCACCTCGATTTTATCTTCAGGCGGTTCTTCGTCACAGCTAACCTCTTCCATGTGCAGCTTTACTCTTTCAATGCCGTTTCTTTGTTCGTACTGTGAAAGATATCCCAATTTCACACCTAAAAATTCAGCGCATTTTTCACGGGTGCCAGTAAATAACCACTCGCCATCCTTAAACAACTGATATATCCAAACCTTGCGGCGTTCTTTCTCCTCTCGTGGTTTGCGTGTTAGTGTTCGCAGTTCTCTGCGTTTCTCCTGTAAAACATGCATACCTTTTCGCTGTCTAGTATATACAGTAACTGGGGAAATCCCTAGCTTTTCAGCAATCTCGTTAACTGTTCCTGTAAATACCACATTGCCATCCATTATCAAATCATAGATAATAACTTCCCTTTTGTAATTCGCGTTACCCATCTTTCATTACCTTTCTCATCATTTTTTCAACTCTTTCATTTGGCAAATTGCCATCAGCCAATATAGTAAATCAATTATCTTCTTGCACCTCAATTGTTAAAATATCATCTGTTAGAAAGACAATTTTTGATTCAGAAAAAGTTTTAAAATCATCTGGAATTTTCCAACTTTCAATCAAAGCGTCATATGCTTCTCTAGTCATATTGTAGATTTGTGTTTTTGCTCCGCTTTTCGATGTAATCCGAACTATCACTCTAATTCCTCGATTTCAATTTCAATTCGTGGATTTGGACTATACAACTTTCTAGCTCTCAAATCACAGACTATGTTGTCATCTGACCAAACTATTTCAGATTTTGAAATACTGTCAAACAATGATTTGATTAGGTTGTCCAAATCTGGCTTTTTAACGTGCCACAACAGCCGTGAAATGTATTTTGAATATAATTGTTTAGCTTTATCTTTCGCACGCTCTGGTGGCTTTTTAGACACGTTCTGGGGTGCTCTCATGTAAAACGTGACTCTTACACAGATAGCACCGTCAAAGTAGCGTCCATCGTAATTCTCTTTGATGTAGTCTGTGACCTGTTTTCGCCACTTCATCATTTTAGGGTCTTCATACACTGCTGCATGTCGTCCTCTGATCGTTGCTCGTGGTCTTGATTGTGGCTTGGGTTCGAATGGTATCAAAAACATCTATATTTCTTCCTTCAAAAATCAAAAGCGGACACATTTAAATTGTGAGTGAGTAAGGCTTGTGCCCGCCGAAATTCTTTATATGCCGTCCTGTTAACCGACACATACTTTCTAGCTCGCTTTTATAGCCGTTCGCGGGGCTTGATTCTTAATAAATTTCAACTCGTTTTGTGAGTTTCTTCTCTCTGCAATAGTCACAACGTCCACAAGGCTTTGCTTGCGCTCTGCCATGCTTAACATCATCTAAACGTTTGATAATCTTAGCCAGCTCGTTCAATTCGTCTTGAATAGCGTCGATGTTTTGAACGCGAATGGCACGGGTATCGCTCGGACTTTCTTTGGTTACTGCGTAAATGATTGGCTCGAACGGTTTATTATATTTTGCTTCAAGCATAGTCTTATACACTGCCATTTGTAAAATATAGCCATACGCTTCGAACCAGCGAACTTTGTAATTATTGCCGCTTTCATCTTTAACCCAAACCTCGTCGTCGATTGGACCTTTTGTGGTTTTGATATCAACAAAGTACCCATGTTCAATATTCAAACAGTCAATCTTGCCTTTAAACTCAACACCTGAAATTTCACCTGTTACGGCAACCTCTTTTTCACCTTGGTAGAGCGCCGTGAAATTTTTATCTGTTGCAAGTGCGTCAATCATACTTTCTGCTGTTTCAAACGGTGCGTATAAGCTGCCATTCTTTTTAAAGATTGACTCTTTATTTTCATCAATGAATGCTTCGTGAGCTTCTTTACTTTCAAAAGCACTATGAACATAATTACCTACAAGCAAAGCCGTATTATCTCGATTATCTTTCCATTCGTCATTAAGCTCTGCTAACGCTCTAGCCTCACATTCCTTAAATCGTTTGACTTGTGAAACAGACCAGTAAGCTTTTGATGATTCAAGGCTATAATAATCTTTGCCAAGTAAATCTTTAGTCATCTGTTAAATCTCCGAGCTGGTCAAATAGGACCGCTTGTTCCTCCCGAATTTCACCTGTTTCTGGGTCCGCAATTGGTACTTCCTCTTGCGGAACTTTACCAATCAGATCTGACAAGCTTTCTTCTTGTGGCGTTACGTCAATTGGCGCTGCTTTCTCGTCTTCCGCTTCGTTATCATCCGTGATTGCTTCTTGCAGCTCGGTGCTGAGCGGTGCATATTTGCTGATAATCTGTTTCAATAAAGTTTTTTGAGCCATCGCATCAAAATCAGTCTGCCAAGGGCTGTTTCCAAAACTTCTTGAGAAACGCTTGCCGTGATTATAGGCACGCTCTTTCGTCCAATAAATCAGCTTCTTAAACCCGTTTAAAAGCTCGAGTGTTGCAAAATAAC
>JAUMUB010000004.1:24419-26704 GCA_030530905.1 Bifidobacteriaceae bacterium
ACCAGCTACTTCATCTTCTGGTTGGGTAAAATCGACCTCTAGCGTTTCAAACAGCGGGTCGTATGATTTGAATTGTGCTTTGTAGATTACACCGCTGTTGATACTCTTAATTTGACCACTTCGAATAGCTAGCTGGATAAGCCCTTTATAGCCCAGTTGAAACTGTGCTTGTCGTTTGTAAGGCACAATGTAGGCAAAGCCTAAGCTTGGCTCGATTGGTAAATTTAAAGTCGCTGCTTTCATTGCCGCTGTTAAAATTGAGTTGTTATCAGCACTGCTTAAAAGCTTGTTGTTATTAACGATTGATAACAGGCTAGCGATGAATTGGTCGCTTTTCCCGCTAACTACTTCACTAATTTTGTTTTTAACCGCTGGGCTGTTAAAAAATTCCTTGTGTGATAACTGCATTTGATTTGCCATTATTTTCGTTTTCCTTTCGTTTTTTTCAAGTTCCAAATTTCACGCTTCAAGCGTTTGTTTTCTTGTTTTAAGCTCACTATCTCGTCTTGATACCGATTAATAATTTCGCCATACTCAATAGCAAGATTGAGATAGTCGCTTGTTCTGTTGTAATATAACTTTTCAAAGTCATCTTCTAAAATTATCATATTGACCTCAGTCCAAAATGTGTTGTTTGATAATAACTGGAACATCTAGCGTAAAATTAATAACAATCGTGATTCGTTTATCAGTCATACTTGCTAACTCATAAAACAAATCTTCGTCAGTATAGAGCGCATAATGTTGATAAAGATTTTTTAGCGTTGGTGAATCGTCATCTAACAGATAATCAATAACTTCAATGTGCGCTTCTCTCCAATCGTCAGCTCTTGTGATAAGAACGTCATCGAATCTTATTTCGAACATGATCATGCCTCTTCTACTTCTGAAACAAATATTCTTTTCATTCCAACACTAAGCTTTAATGATGCTTTATCTATGAAATGATAAGCAGCCATATATCGATTTTGTGCTTCGACTTCCATTCCAATATCGACACCATCATATTTTCCAGATACGTAATATTTCTTCATTTCTTCACCTCAAAATACAATCATTTCCATTTGAGACATCTTGCTATCTCTTGCAAGCTTGCCAATCAAAACACTTGTGTCTAACTCTAGCAATCGCTCTCTGACTGCGTCCGAATACTTGTAATAACTTCGCTCAAACTGTTGGATAAGTTGCTCATTCATCGTCGTGTCCTTTCCAATATTCTTTCAAATCAACGGACATGATAGCTGTCACCGTCTGTTGTGATGTAACAATCTGTTCCGTGTAGGGTTTTAGTCCGATGCTTCGCTCATAGTCGTCTCTAGGCAAGTAATATCCGCTGTTTCCCGCTTTTTTACTTGCAACAATTGGCTGCTTGTACTTCTTGCGTAAGTCCTCGACAATGATTTCAACTGCTCGTTTGTTAAGCGAAAACTCCGCTTCTAGTCGTTTTCGTGGTACTGGTTTTTCAAAACTACCACGATTTTTGATAAAGTTCAGGATTTTAATTTCTTGTTCGTTCATGCCCATAGGTTCACCCTCTCGTCTGTCTTATTTTTAAACTGATATACATGTTCTTTCCCAACACCCTTGAAAATCCGTGAGAAGATGCGCTTTCCGTAGCGTCGCTGGATTTCGTCAGGTGTCAGGTTCGTTGTTATAATCGTGTTTGTCCGCTTGTTTAATATGCTATAAATCAAGTTTGACGACCATTCAGACGTTTTTTCTGTGCCCAAATCATCCAAAACTAGATACTTAATCTCGTTATTCTTGTCCTGACCTGATAGCAATGTCGTATAGTGTGCTTCCAAGCTAAAATCTTCCTTGACCTTAGCTATCAAATCAACAACATTGATGACTGTCGCCAATTCTTTCGTATAGTCACTTATTGCCTTGATAGCACTGTAAGCCAAGTGGCTTTTACCAACACCAACGCCACCAACCAAAACAAGGTTGTTCTGAGCGCCTTTGATGTAACTTCTAGCCTCCTGCTTGACGAAATCGAGGTCTGCTTGTTTTTCTGGTGTGTCTGCTTTAAAGTTGTCAAACGTTGCCAGTTTCAACTCGCTATCCATCATGCTAAAATCTTCAAGATAATACAGCCGCTTTCTTTCTTCGTTACGCTCATAACTAGCTTGGGCTTTCTGTTCCTCAAATTCTCTGCGCTCCTCGTATCCGCATTTGAGACATAGTACTGTACCCGTCTTTTTAACTATCACTTTTGGACGTTGATGTTTCTCGCACCATTCTTCTGTTTGCTCTGTCTGAGCGTCCAGAATTGGCTGCATAGC
>JAUMUB010000005.1 GCA_030530905.1 Bifidobacteriaceae bacterium
AAGTTGCTTGCCAAGCTTGCGCCAGCATATCCGCCAATTGCACTACCAACTAGAGCAATAGCTGCGATAAGAGCGATCGCTTTTCCTTCTATGCTTGTTTTTTTTGAATTCTCATCTACGTTGTTAGTTGGAGCGTTGTGTGCGCCTAAATGTGCAAGATTAGGTGCACCCATATTTTGGCCTGCTGCAAAAATAGGAGTTTGTTGCTGCGATTCGGTAATGATCTGCGTGCGTTCAGCAGATGGCTGTGAATTAGGGGTTGTCTGATTCGCAGGAATTGTTTGAGTCATTTCGTGATCCTTTACTGATTGTTCGGAAGTGTCGGTATTTAAATTCTGTTCGTTAGCGTTGTTAGACATGTTGTTCCTTTGTTTGTATGTTTATAATGACCATGTGGTGCTTGTGTTAAAAGTGCTGTCGAATGTTGAGCGATCAATTACTGTTGCTGTAATCTCTGTCGCAGAATCCTGTGAAACAGTTGTTCCATATGTTCCAGTTACGGTAACAGTAATATTGCTATCACCTTTTACAACTGTTTTTCCATTGGCTTTTATTGTCACTGTTTTTCCGTTAGAGTCGACAATCTTTCCGCCATTAGCAACATTTAAATTGCTTACTGTAGTGTCTTTGGTTACAACCCAGGTAGAAGTGCCATCGATGTTAATGGTTAAAGGCGATTGCGAAGTTGAACCAGATGAATTTTCGGTAATAGTTCCGTAACCAGTCCAAGTGGAATTATCAGATAGATTCAATGTAACTGTTGAAATCGTGTCAACAGAGATTTTACCATTGAGAGTTTGATTACGACCAGTAAAAGTAACTGTTGCACCATTAGAACCTTGCGAGCCCCAATTATTACTATCATTACCTTCAGTAGTTAGTAATGCTGCCTTTGAACTATCATAATCTAATGTGGTGTTTTGAAGAACAACATTAGCGGTAGTGTTTGTAAGATAAAACATACTGCCAGAAGTGATTGCAGATTTCAAAGTTGAATCTTTAATTTTAACAGTTGCAGTCTCTCCAGTTGTGGTTTCAGCGTCACCGGAAGTTGATTGATAAATGATAATGCCGTTTGCAACAGGGTCAGATGCCGTCTTACTTGTATTAGTGCTAGTAAGATTTGAGTTATTGATGAGAATAGTATTATAACCCTCTAATGCGGCGATCTGAG
Source organism: Bifidobacteriaceae bacterium (assembly GCA_030530905.1). Taxonomy (GTDB): domain Bacteria; phylum Actinomycetota; class Actinomycetes; order Actinomycetales; family Bifidobacteriaceae; genus Bifidobacterium. Next base: position 1,175 of record JAUMUB010000005.1, read on the forward strand.
ATGCTGTTGCAGTTCCCGTTACATTTGATACTTGAATATTACCGGTTGAGTAAATTAGTGGTGATCCTGAACCTTCGGTCTGTAATGATGAGTTAGTAACAGATACATTCCCACCACCACGATCAGTCGCCAAGCTTGCACTGTGTTCACCTTTCGTTGAAATAGTCATTTTATTTGCAACAATTGTGCCGTTATATGTGGCATCTAAACCACGAGAATTATCTGATGTGGTTGAGATTGTTGTGTTACTGGCGTAAACATTTGCGCTATCGGTTGAGAAAATTCCATTTGAGCCTGAGCTTGCCGTGTTGATTGTTGAATCAGCAACCGTAGCTGTTGATTTTTTGCCTACAGCAAGTAAGGCGGAATTTGTGCCATAGAAATTATTATTATCAGAATTATTACTATCACCTGTTTTTTCAAGTGTAGTATTTTTTAATGTAAGTTTTCCGCCATTTTGTGCTAGAGCTACATTAGTATCTCCTGTAGTTGATGATAATTCTTCGCCATCAAATGATAGTTCTTTACCATTTGCTGAGGATGTTGCCTCATACGAACCTGTGTAATCGTAAGAGCTAGTATTAGCGCCGCCCTGTTGAGGTTCGTTATTATTTGACGACACGATTGCATTATTATTGGTGTTTGTACTAAAACCGTATGCTACACCTGTGCTAGCGCCGATTAATAGCGATGCTACAGCAGTAACAGCACACGCTTTAGCATATGTATTTGTTGTGCGCTTTGTGTTATTTTGACGCTTTTTCACTTTCGTATCCTTATTTCGTTGTGTTTATTAATTCTTATTACAACTGAATAACTTGGTGAATTGCTTGTGATGAACATAGTGATATCTAAGGTGTTGTCAAAATATTTATGAGTGTAAGCTGAATAGTCGCTGAAAATAATTGTTTTTGGTAATAAAAAAGCTCCGCCGTAGCGGAGCTAAAACATGAAGTTTTATATAAAAGCCGTTTATAGTTTAGAAATCCCAGTCGTCATCATCTGTTTCAACAGCTTTACCCATAACATATGAGGAACCTGAACCAGAGAAGAAATCGTGGTTTTCGTCAGCATTAGGGCTTAAGGATGCGATAATAGCAGGGTTAACATCGCAAATTTCTGCAGGGAATAATGCAGGATAGCCTAAGTTCATTAATGCCTTATTACCGTTGTAACGCAAGAACTTTTCAACATCTTCAACAAGGCCAACGCCCTCATACAAGCTCTTAGTGTATTCAACTTCGTTATCATATAATTCGTTAAGCAAATCATATGTGTATTCTTCCATCTCATCACGTTCTTCTTGTGTGGCAGATGCAAGACCTTTTTGATACTTGTATCCAATGTAGTATCCGTGAACAGCTTCATCACGAATAATCAAACGAATAACATCAGCGGTGTTGGTGAGCTTTGCGTGGCTTGAGAAATACATTGGTAAATAGAAACCACTATAGAACAAGAAAGACTCGAGAAGGGTGGAAGCGACTTTACGCTTTAATGGGCTATCACCCTCATAGTAGTCAAGAACAATTTGAGCTTTCTTCTGTAAATGCTCGTTTTCCTCACTCCATGCGAAAGCAGAGTCAATTTCTTTTGTAGAGCATAAGGTTGAGAAGATGCTGGAGTAGCTCTTTGCATGAACAGATTCCATGAATGCAATATTGGTATATACTGCTTCCTCATGTGGGGTGAGTGAATCAGGAATCAGAGAAACTGCGCCAACCGTACCTTGAATAGTATCTAATAAGGTTAAACCAGTAAATACACGCATGGTGAGAGTATGTTCTTCTTCAGTCATCTTCTGCCATGAAGGAATATCGTTTGACACAGGAACTTTTTCTGGAAGCCAGAAATTGCCGGTTAAACGATCCCAAACCTCAAGATCTTTATCATCTTCGAGTCGATTCCAGTTAATAGCTGAAACTCGGTCAATAAGCTTCAATGGTTTGCGTGGGACTGAAATAGGAGGGACCATAATAAGCCTTTCTTAAAATATCGATAACGGTAAGTTTTTACGAAAATAATGGTATGCACATATTATATGCATACCATTATTGTTTATAACATGCAGGAAACGCAGCCTTGAACTTCTGTTCCTTCCAATGCTTGCTGTCGGATACGGATATAATATAAAGTTTTAATTCCTTTACGCCATGCGTAAATTTGAGCCTTGTTTAAATCGCGAGTTGTAACTGTGTCTGGGAAGAACATAGTTAATGATAAGCCTTGATCAACATGCTTTGTTGCTTCAGCATATGTGTCTACAATAGCTTTCCAACCGATTTCATAAGCATCCTTGAAATATTCAAGATTGTCATTGGTCATATAAGGTGCTGGATAGTATACGCGACCAATACGACCCTCTTTACGAATTTCAATCTTTGAAGCAACTGGGTGAATGGAGCTTGTGGAATTGTTGATATAGGAGATAGAACCTGTAGGAGGAATAGCCTGCAAATTCTGGTTGTAAATACCGTCACGCAAAATTTCGTCGCGTAATGTTTCCCAATCTTCAACAGTAGGAATTTCCACGTGGAAGCGTTCAAATAAATCGCGAACTACTTGTGTGCGAGGCTTTAAGGAGCGAGAACCGTCAGTGTACTTATCAAAGTAGTTTCCTTGTCCTGCTGGCTTTGCGTAAGCGCTGGTGCTGAAGCTCTTGAATGCTACTCCTCGTTCCACAGCAATCTGATGTGAAGCTTTATAAGCATGATAAGCCACAGTCATGAAGTAAATATCAGTAAAATCAAGTGCTTCTTCAGAGCCGTATTGCATGCCTTCACGTGCAAGGAATCCATGCAAGTTCATTTGGCCTAAACCAATTGCATGTCCTTCGTCGTTACCGCGACGGATTGAAGGAACGCAATCCATTGAAGTGTGATCTGCGACAGAGGTTAGCGCGCGAATTGCGGTTTCAACTGATTGAGTTAAACCACCATCCATTGCTTTAGCAATGTTTAATGAGCCTAAGTTGCATGAAATATCGCGACCAACGTGGGCATAGGTGAGATCTTCGTTTAATACGCTTGGTTCTTGTACTTGAAGAATTTCAGAGCACAAGTTAGACATAGTAATACGCCCCTCGATCGGGTTTGCTTTATTAACGGTGTCTTCGAATAAAATGTATGGGTAGCCCGATTCAAACTGAATTTCAGCAATAGTCATGAAGAACTCACGAGCATCAATATATGATTTGCGGATGCGGTCATCTGCAACCATTTCTTCATAATGTTCTGTAATAGAAATATCAGCAAAAGGCTTGCCGTATATGCGTTCGACATCGTAAGGGCTGAACAAAGCCATTGGCCTCTTCTGCTTTGCAAGCTCAAAGGTGATGTCTGGAATTACAACACCGAGAGATAGTGATTTAATGCGGATTTTCTCGTCAGCGTTTTCGCGCTTAGTGTCAAGGAATCGCATAATATCAGGATGATGTGCGCTTAAGTATACAGCGCCTGCACCTTGACGAGCGCCAAGCTGATTAGCGTAAGAGAAGGAATCTTCAAGAAGTTTCATTACTGGAACAACACCACTGGATTGATTCTCAATATGCTTAATTGGTGCGCCCAATTCACGTAAGTTGCTTAACAATAATGCTACGCCACCGCCACGCTTTGAAAGCTGCAAGGCTGCGTTAACGCTGCGTGAGATAGACTCCATATTGTCTTCGATACGAACGAGGAAGCAGCTTACTGGTTCTCCTCGTTGTGCTTTACCGAGATTTAAGAAGGTTGGGGTTGCTGGCTGGAATCGTCCTGCAATAATTTCATCAGCATAGGTCATTGCAAGCTTTTCATCGCCGTCAGCTAATTCAAGAGCTACAGCGACGCAACGTTGCTGGAAATTTTCTAAATACTGCTTGCCGTCAAATGTTTTTAATGCGTAAGAAGTATAGAATTTAAAAGCACCAAGGAATGTAGCAAATTCAAAATCTTTTTCATCTGCATGTTTGTAGATGCTATCTAAGAATTCTGGAGTGTACTTATCGAATACTGACTTGTTGTAATACTTGTTTTCGATTAAGAATGATAGACGATCTGCAACAGAGTTGAAATGCTTAGTATTCGCCTGAACATGACCTGCAACATACTCTCGCTCTGCAGCCTTGTCTTTATCGAATTGAATTTTTCCATCAGCATCATAAAGATTAAGCATTGCGTTTAATGCGTGATAATCATGTGCTGGATCGTACGTAGTATCATTTGCAGTGTTATCGAGAGATAACGTGGTGTCGTCAGTGATGCTCATACTTGTATCCTTCTTAATGTGTTGTGTATGCAATAGTCTCTGGTTAAAAAACTTGTGAGATTGCGCAAAACAGAGTAATAATACGCCGTATTATTCGTTTTGAGCTTGTAATTTTTGGTTGTTGAAGAAATCAACAACACCTTTGCGTACTTTTTGTACGTCTTCTTTTGTCCCCATAAGTTCAAAATAGTATAGGAATGGCACTTTGCATTTAGCTGCTATCATATCGCCAGCCATGCAGAAAGCTTCACCGAAGTTTGTATTTCCAGAAGCTATAACGCCACGAATATAAGAACGATTTTGCTCGTTATTTAAGAATTTCTTAACTTGAACAGGAACTGCTTTTTTTGCAACACCGCCACCGTATGTTGGGACCATAATAATATATGGTTCTTCAACATGAAGTTCTGGCTCGTTTGGACGTAATGGAATGCGATATACGTTTATGCCTTCATCTTGTAGGTGGCAGTTTGCTACGAATCTTGCCGTGTTTTCAGAAGCAGAAGAGAAGTAAACTATTGCACCAATGGTGTTTCCTTCTGCTGTGTATTCTGGTTCGCTCACGCGTTTACCTTTTGTGCAGTTAAGGAATACTGCTTGATTAAGTCAGGACGATAACCTGCCCATGAGCTTTCTTCGGTGACAACAACAGGAGCCTGGCGATAGCCTGCTTCTTGGAGTTCAGCTAAACGCTCAGGATTTTCGGTGAGATCAACAACATCAAAGTCGATACCTTGCTTGGTGAATTGACGCTTAGTTGCTTCGCATTGTGGGCAACGTGGTTTGGTAAAGACTGTAACGCTCATTTATCTCTCCGTACTCTTTTCTTTATTCAACGACATTGCACTACAATAACGGATTATTGTAAACTTGTAAACACCGTTTATAGTGGTATGTCGTTAATAAAAACACTATATATAGTATTTTTTAAAATTACATCTGTGTGATTTAAAAAGTGTGTAAGTTGAGATATTTCAATGCAAAATTATCCAAAAAATAGATCGGATGAGTGCATTAAAAACCCTACATATTGAATTCGAAAAATTAAAAAAATTTTACATCTTTTACATATTTCTTATTTTTTATACAGCAATCGGGTAGAATAGCAGAGGTTATATAAGACTTTTCTTTTGTGAAAGGTGTGCAATGGAACAAGCACAAGCAAATATCGGCGTTGTTGGTTTGGCAGCAATGGGATCAAATTTGGCTCGTAATTTAGCTCATCATGGTAACACTGTAGCACTGTACAATCGTCACTACTCACGTACCCAAACGTTAATGGATGAGCATGGTGACGAAGGTAATTTCGTTCCTACTAAAACGATTGAAGAATTTGTGGCTTCGCTAGCAAAACCACGAACTGCGATAATTATGGTTAAAGCAGGCGCTCCAACTGATGCTGTTATCAATGAGTTAGCAGATGCAATGGATGAAGGCGATATTATTGTTGACGGCGGAAATGCGTATTTTCCGGACACTATTCGCAGGGAAAAAGAAATTCGCGCACGCGGACTTCATTTTGTAGGTTGTGGTGTTTCTGGCGGTGAAGAAGGTGCATTGCGTGGTCCTTCCATGATGCCGGGTGGTACTGAAGAATCTTGGAAGACTTTAGGTCCAATTCTTCGTTCTATTGCAGCAGTTGCAGAGGGCGAACCTTGCGTAACTCATATCGGTGAAAATGGTGCGGGTCATTTCGTAAAAATGGTGCATAACGGTATTGAATATGCAGATATGCAGTTGATCGCTGAAAGTTATGATTTAATGCGACGAGGTTTGGGTATGAGCGCATCTGAAATTGGTGATGTGTTTGAAAAGTGGAATGAGGGTGTACTTAATTCCTATCTTATTGAGATCACCGCGGAAGTGTTACATCAAAAAGATCATGCTACTGGTAAAGCATTAGTTGATGTGATTTTGGATCATGCTGGAATGAAGGGTACAGGTACTTGGACAGTGCAAACTGCATTATCGCTTGCTACACCAGTAACTGGTATTGCGGAGGCAGTTTTTGCACGAGGCTTATCAAGTCAAAGTGTTCAGCGTGAAGAAGCTTTATCTCAGGCAATGTCTGGTCCTGATACGCATATTTCTATTGCAGAGGAAGAAAAAGCCGCATTTATTGAGGATATCCGTGAAGCATTATATGCTTCAAAGATTGTCGCATATGCGCAAGGTTTTGATGAGATTAATGCAGGCGCACAAGAATATGATTGGAATATTGATCTAGCAGCAGTAGCACGTATTTGGCGTGGTGGTTGTATTATTCGCGCGCAGTTCTTAAACCGTGTATCTGAAGCGTTTGAATCTGGTGAAGCAAATATTTCCTTGTTGTTCGCATCATACTTTAAGAATGCAATTAATCAGGCACAAGATTCATGGCGTCGTGTAGTTGCACGTGCTGCTATGAATGGTATTCCAGTTCCAGCATTTTCAAGCTCTCTTTCATACTATGATGGCTTACGGTCTGATCGTTTGCCAGCAGCACTTATCCAAGGTCAGCGCGATTTATTTGGTGCACATACTTATAAGCGTGTTGATAAGGAAGGTACATTCCACACATTATGGGCACAAGAAGGCCGACCTGAGATTCAGGAAGACTAGTTAACAGTAAAAATATATTGTGATATTTAAATAAAAAATCTGGGATAGATCATATAAGAACTATCCCAGATTTTTATATAGATACTTTTAACTACAGCACATCGCGAGTGATCATCCAGCAATACTCTTGAATACCATTAGCAAATGAAGCTGGATAATCAAAATTATTTTGCTGCTGCATAACACCATGGAATGCTTTACTCTTATCTTGCCCAGCAATCATAAACCATGTTTTTAAAGAACGAGCTAGCACAGGTGCGGTCATGGTAACGCGCAGAGGAGGCATTTTAGGCGAGTGAATAACACCTGCTGTAAGCTGAGTGGTTTCGTGAATATGCTCATAATTTGGGAATAGTGAGCCATAATGCCCATCAGGCCCCATGCCAAGGATTGCTAAATCAAAAGATGGCTGTTCGCCAAGTTCCTGCACCATGGTTTGAGCATACGCTTTGGCTGCCTCATCAACTAAATGCTGATTTTCTTCATCGCTTGCTTGTTCAATTTCTTGTGCGGTGCGAGTGTCAGCTGGTATTTCATGAATATTTGATTCAGGTAAATCGCCTTTATTTACGAGATCTTGCAAGAATGCGCGGCGTGCTTGCAAACAGTTTCTATTCTCGCTATCTTGCGGAACAAAACGTTCATCACCCCACCAAAAGTGAACACGCTTCCAATCAATACAATCTGTAAGAGGATTATTTTGCATAAGCTTCAGGCTTAAAATGCTGTCACTTCCGCCTGTAAGAATCACATCAACACGATCTCTAATGGGTTTGAGCTTTGTGTCTAATTGCGTAAGTAATTCCTGTATGGTCAGTAGTGTGCGTCCTGCACTTGCTAGTCCGAGAGTTCCCTTATCAGGGTACACATAAATACTAGGTTGCATATTTCCTCGTTATTCTTGTGATAGATTACCTACTTTATGAAGTACATTGCTGTACACAATATCTGGATCCATGCGGCGTAATTCCTCAGCCAAACATTCTTCTTGTGTTCGAACTGGCAGAATAATTGGTTGTGGTGTTTGACCTGGGAAGTGAATAACTGCTTGTGATCCTTCAGGTCGTTCTACGCTGAGCACGCCATCAGAACGAGTTAATCGAACTGCACTAATGGCGTTTGCGGAATCATCATAGGTAATAGTAATTGGTGCATTAAGGCATGAGTGCAGCCATGTTGCGAGGAGTTGCAAAGGAAGGGTATTCCTTGGTCCGCATACCTCAATATGAGTAATTGGCTCATGAGGCGGTTGATCGAGAAGGGAAGCGAGCATTGCACGCCACACGGTAATGCGAGTCCATGATAAATCAATATCTTTTGTATTGAATGTGTGGAGTAGACGTTCAAAGGTTTCTCGCGGATTATCGCTTTTTTGAACATCAGTAATACGTGTTCGTGCCATTGCTCCGAGCAAATCTTTTGAAGGGTCTGCTGGAGGATTTGTAGGCCACCAAGCCACAATAGGTGTATCGGGAATAAGCAGTGGTATTACGAGGGAATCTAAATGATTTACTAACCCGTTATGCGGATAAAGAATAATAATCTCACCAGCGCCAGCATCTGCTCCAAAGCGTACTTGAGCGCATAAATTATGTTCGTTTTCTTCTGATTCGTTTTCAATTACAATAGCAATAACACGGCAAGGATGCTCTAAGCTTGCGCTATTGGCAATAGAAAGTGAATCTTCTAAATGTTCTTTATCTGTTGAGATTAGTAATGTGAGCACACGACCAGTAGCTGCCTCACCACGCTCATCGTGTAGTTCGTCAATTTTACTAGCAATATCTCGAGTGTGAGTATTTGGCATATCGATAATCATGGCATCCTCCAGTGTCTGCCGTCGCGAGCTAACATTTCATCAGCATTATGAGGACCCCATGTGCCCGCGCGATATTGTTCAGGTTGTCCAAGAGTTGACCAGTATTCTTCAATTGGGTCTAAGATATTCCAACTTAAATTAACCTCTTGAGTGGTAGGGAAAAGTGGTGGATCACCTAATAGCACGTCAAGAATGAGTCGCTCATATGCTTCTGGTGAGCTTTCGGTAAATGAACGTCCATAGGAGAAGTCCATTGATACGTCTCTCATTTCCATCGCAGATCCACCAGGAGTTTTTGCTCCGAAACGAATTGTGACGCCCTCGTCAGGTTGTACACGAATAACGATGGCATTATTCCCGAGTTCTTTAACTGCAGTTGTTTCAAACGGCAGGTGAGGAGCGCGTTTAAATACCACTGCAATTTCGGTAACTCGTTTTCCCAGTCGCTTACCTGTTCGTAAATAGAATGGTACGCCAGCCCAACGGCGAGTATCTACATCAAGACGTATTGCCGCATATGTTTCTGTTGTGCTTGAAGGATCGATTCCTTTTTCATCCAAGTATCCTACGACTTTGTTTGATCCTTGCCAGCCGGCAGCATACTGACCGCGAGCAGTATGCAGATCAAGATTTTTAGGAATGCGAACAGCGGAGAGTACTTTTGTTTTCTCGGCTGTTAAATCGCCTGCGCGGAAGCTTACTGGTTCTTCCATTGCTGTAAGAGCCATGAGTTGTAGTAAATGATTTTGAATAATATCTCGCGCTGCGCCAATGCCATCGTAGTATCCTGCACGGCCGCCAATGCCAATATCTTCTGCCATGGTGATCTGAACATGATCAACATAGTTAGCATTCCAAATTGGTTCATACATTGAGTTGGCGAAACGTAATGCAAGAAGATTCTGCACTGTTTCTTTACCTAAATAATGATCGATTCTAAATACTGAGTTTGGATCAAAGACTTCTGATACGACTCTATCGAGTTCTTGTGCGCTTTTCAGATCATGTCCGAATGGCTTTTCAATAATTACTCGACGCCAAGCATCTTGTGAAGAGTGTGATAGGCCAGAAGCAGAGAGTTGTTTAGATACGATAGGGAATGCACTTGGTGGGACGGACATATAAAATGCGTGATTTCCACGTGTGCCGCGATCGCGGTCAAGTGATTGAACTGTTTTATTGAGTTCATCAAAAGCTGATTTGTCGTCAAAAGTGCCTTGAACGAAGCGTATTCCAGCAGCTAGGTTTGCCCAAGTAGAATCCTTAAAAGGTGTGCGACAATGTTTTTGAACGGCTTCTTTTACGAAGTTGATAAAATAATCGTTCGTCCAATCACGTCTTGCAAAACCTGTGAGACCGAAGCTTGGAGGTAGTAAACCTCGATTTGCCAAGTCGTATACTGCAGGTAGAAGTTTTTTTTGCGCTAAATCGCCAGTAACTCCAAAAATAACTAAACCACATGGTCCTGCGATTCGAGGAAGTCGTAAGTCTTGTGGATTGCGAAGTGGATTACTCCAAGCTGATGATTCGTTCATAATTCTCTTTGTAATGTCGTGCTTACTATTGTAAATTAGTGGCTGTTATACCAATGCTTTAATTTATTACAACACAATAATATAATACTTTTGCACATATAAAAAGTATGGCTCATTACTTGAAAGCTTGTTCGGGCTGTGTTGTCGCTCTATTTTTTAGCCTATTGCATGTGTAATGATGATATTAAGCAGTTTTTATTGTCTTAGCGTAGTAAAGCTCACATTCTTTTCTGTTAAGGTTTTTTATTTGCGTGGTATCGACACGCTTGCAAAAAGCGTGCAATTAGTATAAATAAAACGTTTTACCATATGGAAAATTATACGAAAAAATTAAGTTTCTTGATACTATGAAAGTCTACATTGCATAAGATACCCATCTTATGCAAATGTAGGAAGGCGGGGATATGAAAAAATTAATTCTTGACCTAGATACTGGTATTGATGATGCGCTCGCAATTGCTTATGCTTTGGGCAGCACTGAATCTGAATTAATCGGTATTACCGGAACATACGGTAATGTTTTAATGGAACAAGGCGTGCGCAACGCATTGGCTATTACTGATTTATTCGGCCATCAAGAAGTTAAGGTTTATAAAGGCTTGCCACATGCAAGCACAAAAGATTCTTTTGAAGTTCTTGACATTTCAGCATTTATTCATGGTAAGAATGGAATAGGAGAAGTTTCTATTCCAGAGTCTTCTCGTGATGCCGAAAGTATGTCAGCAGTCGATTTCATCATCGACGCTGTTAAGACGTATGGTGAAGATTTAATTTATATTCCAACAGGACCTCTTACAAATCTTGATGCAGCTTTGAAGAAAGCTCCGGAGATTAAGGATGAGATTGGTCGTGTGGTGTTAATGGGTGGAGCTTTAACCGTTCCTGGTAATGTAAATGCTTGGACTGAAGCGAATATTTCCCAAGATCCTGATGCTGCTAATAATGTTTTCCGCTCTGGCATTCCCGCAACTATGATTGGCTTGGATGTCACTTTACAAACATTATTAACTTATAAGGAAACACAGCAGTGGCGTGATTTAAACACTCCAGCTGGTTCATTCCTTGCAGATATGTCAGATTACTATATTAAAGCTTATGAGACCACAGCTCCCCATTTAGGTGGTTGTGGTTTGCACGATCCACTTGCCGTGGGGGTGGCGGTTGATCCAACACTAGTTTCTACATTAGCTATTAATATGCAGGTTGATGTGGAAGGACCTACTAGGGGACGTACTATTGGAGATCCAACTAAGCTTAATGACCCTGATAAATCTATGCAGGTTGCAGTTGGGGTTGATGTGCCACGTTTCTTGGATGAGTTCATGAACCGTATTAGTGGTCTTGCAAAAAATTCTTGATAATTATCTGAACGCTGTATGTGCTTTGCGCTGCAGCGTTTATTATTTTGTGAATTATTGTGAATTATTGTAGGGCGAACAAGAGTTAAGAAATAACTACTTCACCGAAGGAATTTGTATGGTAGAAGAGAAAAATCCAGTAGTTGAAGATGTGGATGAGGCTACTAATAGCATGGCTATTAGCGCACTTATTCCTTTATTAATTACTTTTATTCTTGGAACATTATGTTTGCAAGGCTTTAATCTTGTATTTTCTGATATTGGTAAAGATATTGGAGTGTCTCCTGCGCAAGCTTCTTTGATCACCTCATTGCCAAGTATTGTTTTGGGTATTGTCTGCTTTATTTACGGCTCTCTAGGAGATTTTGTTTCTTTACGCCGTTTGGTGACTTTTGGCATTACTATTCTTCTTATTGGTTCAATTGGTGGATTTGTATTAACAATGTTCTTACAGCCTAATCTTTGGGTTGTAGTTGTTGCTCGTATTTTGCAAACTGCTGGTGAACAGGTTGCAGGTTCTTCTTTCTTGGTTGTTGCGACTAAGTATTTGAAGAATTCCTTGAAGGCTGTGTTCTTCGGTTTGTACACTGCAGGTTATCAGCTTTCTGCTTCTATTGGTGTTTTTGCTGCTGGCTGGTTTACTACTATGCATTGGCAATATTTGTTCCTAATCCCAGCTGTAACTGTATTCTTACTTCCAATTTTGTTGCAGAATTTACCTGAGCAAAATGGCAGTGGTGAGAAAGTTGATGTTTCAGGCTTCGTTATTTTCGGTCTTGCAGTCACATTCCTTACTTTGGCATTTAGCTATGAGTCATGGTGGATGGTCGGTGTGGCAGTAGTGCTTTTTGCTGCTTTTGCTGTTTATATTAATAAGGCAAAAAATCCATTTATTACTCCAGATTTTTTCCGTAATGTTCGCTGGTTGAAGTCTGTTACATTGATTGCATGTTTCTTCTTCTTAACTTATAGCGTTTCCCCAATTTTCAGTGCTGTTGCACAAGGATTATATGGTTTAAACTCTGGCCAAATTTCTAACATCATTGTTTGGGGTTATTTAACTGCTGTAGTAACTGGTGTTTTCTCTGGTGCTATTATGCGCATAATCGGCCGCGATATTACTTTGATTATTGCTGCTTTGCTTATGGTAATCGGCTTCTTCGGAGCTACTTTCGTAGTCGATAAGGGCATTGTTCCATTTGCAGTTTTGATCAGCTTCTACTATGCAGGCAATGGTTTGATTTATTCTCCAGTAGTTTCCACTGTTATTGACACGCTTCCAAAGTCAGAATCTGGTCGTGGTGTTGGTTTGAACGATTTGATTTTGGCAGTCTCAGCTTCTATCGGTGTGGCAATTATTGGTCGCATGCTTCCAGGTACAGAGGCAACTCATGCAGAGATTGTTAGTGCAACAAATCATATGCTGTATATTTGCGGTGGCGTTGCTGCTCTTGGTTTGATTGTTTTCTTGCTCATTCGTGGTGCTGTTGATAAGCAGTAGTTGTAATGAGATGTAATGATAAAAGCGTGCGTTAGTTTTAGCGTGCGCTTTTATCTTTATATAGTTGTTGAGGGTTTATAAGAATTATTTGCGCGAGTTGTGTATTCGGTATTTATGCGAGCGATGATAATTACATGGTAATTCGACAAATTTGCTAAATCGTTTTATCATAGTAATATCAAGCATTTTATACAGTTATATTTCTGTATAAGAACAATGTTGTGCAAGTGACAATTTGCCTATCAACGAGGAAAGGCTGAGATATATTGCAAATAATAAGTGATGAAATTAAATAATTAGCTGGTAATTTTTGTGTTTTGAGTTGAAAATACAATAAAAGTTGCAGCTATAAGTAATATAAATAGTGCGAATACAATACAATGTACTTGTATGCGAAATCCAAGAAAAGGGCAGGCATATGGGAGAAAATGAAGCTTTAGCGTTACTGAACAATATTAATGGTACAATTGCGGTTGTTGGTTCAATGAATGCGGATTATACCGTTGTCACTCCTAGACTTCCTAATCCAGGCGAAACAGTTCTTGGCGGAGCATTGCAAATTCTGCCAGGAGGTAAATCAGGTAATCAGGCTGCTGCTGCAGCGCGTATCGGTGCTAACGTAAAAATATTCGGTGCTGTTGGGTCGGATGATAACGCAGATTTCTTACTTGAAAAATTGAACGATGCAGGCGTTGATACCGCACATGTTCGCCGTGTTGCAGGCGCTAGTGGAACGACAGTTATTACTGTTGATGAACACGGTGAAAATACAATCGTGTATTCTCCAGGCGCAAATGCAGCAGTTAGCGTAGGATATATCTCCTCAATGCAAGATATGTTGTGTAAAGCCTCAGTGCTTGGTTTATGTCTTGAATCCCCAATGGAAACTGTTACGGCATGTGCAAAAATATGCCATAATAAAGGTGTAAAAGTTTTGTTAAACAACTCTCCATTTAAAGAGACTTTGCCTCAAGAACTCGTAGAAAACGCTGATGTTCTACTTGTTAACGAACACGAGATGGCGCAATTATTGAAAATAGATGAACCTGAAGATGGTGATTGGTTAAGTTTTGATTGGGAATCTGTAGTGCCAAAGATGAAAGCATACGGATTTAACCAAGCAATCATCACCTTAGGTGGAGATGGCTCAATGATTTTAGACTCGCTCGCACCACAGCACGTAACGCATGTTAAGGCAGCGCCAATAAAGCCTGTGGATACCACGGGATGCGGTGACGCTTTTATGGGCACAATTCTTGCAGGCTTATCATCTGGTTATACATTATCTCAAAGCGCTCAAATGGCTTCATTCGTTGCCGCGTATGCTGCAATGGATCAAGGAGCACAAGCATCGTATGGTACCAGCAAGGAAATTATTAAAACTTTTAGCAAGTAATTTTATAAACGATTAAAATAATGGCGAACTAATCGAATGATTTAGTTCGCCATTTTATAATTCTGACTTGAAATATAAAGTATTAATTTGCGTAGATATTACGTGGCTTAACGCCGTCAGGTAATCCAGTTAATAATGTTGCCATTGAACGGGATTGGAATACGGAACGAATACCAGAAGCAAGCAATGGAGCTATAGAAAGCACGGTCATATTATCTAAGTGCTTCTCTTCTGGAATCGGAACGGTATCAGTGAGAATAATTTCGCGAACATCGCTTTCACGCAAACGTTCCACTGCTGGTCCTGATAATAGGCCATGAGTTGCAGCAAGAGTAACACTACGAGCGCCATGCTCATGTAAGGTGCGAATAGCCTCACAAATAGTGCCTGCGGTGTCGATAATATCGTCAATCACAATACAATCTCGACCTTGAATATCGCCAATAATGCCATGAGCAACAGCATGATTAGGGCGTGAAGTATCGCGAGTTTTATGAATAAAAGCAAGAGGTAAATGGCCAAGATTTGCAGCCCATTTCTCAGATACTTTAATACGACCGGCATCTGGAGAAACAATAGTTGCATTGCTTAAATCCATTGAATTCTGTACGTAATCCAATAAAATTGGCATTGCAGTAAGATGATCTACAGGGCCGTTAAAGAAACCCTGCTCTTGTGAAGCATGTAAATCAACAGTCATAATGCGGTCTGCGCCAGCTGCCGCGAACAAGTTGCATACTAAACGTGCAGTAATTGGTTCACGACCAAGATGTTTTTTATCTTGACGTGAATATCCCAGGAATGGTGCAACCACGTTAATAGTTCTTGCACTTGCGCGTTTAAGAGCGTCAACCATAATAAGTTGTTCCATAATCCACTTGTTAATAGGAGTGGTGTGAGATTGCATAACAAACACATCCGCTCCGCGCACTGGCTCAGTGAAGCGCACGTACATTTCACCATTTGCAAAATCGTATGCGGTGGTTTCAAGCACATCAGTGTGTAAGTAAGCGGCAGTATCATGCGCTAATTTAGGATAAGCTCGTCCTGTTACAATTGCCATTTTCTTGTCTGGAACATCTTTAAGAACAGTGCTCATCACAACTCTCCGTGGATTATAAAGGTAAGATACTAACTTAAGCAGAATACCATAGGTATTGTTCAAATGTGTTTTTATGTATGCGTTATGAGAAGAATTTAAATAATATATTCACAAAAGCAGCGAAATATATTACTTTATTAGGGTATTTGATTCGAGCTTTTAGTTATTTAATACATGTATTTTTTAAAGTCTAAATATGCTCGTATAATGTTGATTCTGCGTGTTTATCACGTTTGCAAACACACTCCTGTCGTGGAAAGGCCACGACCGATAAGTCCGAAGGAGGTGGGTGATGTCTGCACATAAGTATGAGTTAATGTTCATTGCTGATCCAGAATTGGATGAGAATGGTCTCAAGAAGTTAACTGAACAGTATCTTGAAATCGTCACTAATGACGGTGGTTCTGTAGAAGACACCGATATTTGGGGTCGTCGTAAGCTTGCTTACGAGATTGATGGTAAGACTGAAGGTAACTACGTAGTAGTTAACTACACTGCTGAACCTAGCGTAAGCGATGAGCTTGATCGTGTTCTTAATCTTAACGAGTCTGTAATCCGTACGAAGATTCTTCGTAAGGACGCAAAGTAAATTTTTTAGGTGAGAGGGTCGTAAATGCCTGTTCCAATTGTCACCGTGGTAGGTCGTTTAGGTACTGATCCACAATTACGCACTTCTGCTTCAGGTAATTCCTGGGTGAGTTTGTTTATTCTTTCTTCAAGCGGACGCTTAAATAGACAAACACATCAATGGGAAGATAATGCTTCTTCTGCAATTTCTGCAATTGCGTTTGGTGATATGGCAGAGCATATTGCAAGCTCTTTATCAAAGGGTATGCAAGTGATTGCTCAATGTCGTATACAACAAGGCCGACCTAATCCTAACCAGCCTGATTCCCGTGGTTCGCTCACGTATTACGTTGTTGAAATTGGTCCTGGCTTATCAAATCAAACAGCGCAAGTCACTAAAGCTCCTTCAACAAATGGTTTCGTTGGTAACCAATCTAATGGCGGTTACCAAGGTGGTGCAGGATTTAACAATGCTGCATCCTCTGCTGCACCTCAGGTTGCATCCGATCCATTTAGCAGTTCTTCTCAGGCTGC
This sequence comes from Bifidobacteriaceae bacterium, assembly GCA_030530905.1. Taxonomy (GTDB): domain Bacteria; phylum Actinomycetota; class Actinomycetes; order Actinomycetales; family Bifidobacteriaceae; genus Bifidobacterium. The sequence continues at coordinate 17,836 of JAUMUB010000005.1, forward strand.
TGACCCATGGAGTAGCGACACAAGCGCAAGTAATGATGATTTCGGATCATTTGGCGGTACCACAGAATTCGGTTCTAGTTCGGACGACCCAGAGTTTTAATCTCACATTTTTTTTAAAAGGAGTATCAGATGTCACGTAAAAGGCCACAGCCACCTGTGAAGCCATTCAAGAAGAAGCCAAATCCATTGAAGGCTGCAAAAATTACCGTAATCGATTACAAAGATGTTGCACTTCTTCGTAAGTTCATCTCTGATCGCGGTAAGATTCGTTCCCGTCGTATTACTGGTGTAACCGTTCAGGAGCAGCGCAAGATTGCTAAAGCAATCAAGAATGCTCGTGAAATGGCTTTGCTCCCATACGCAACCACCGGTCGCTGATAGGAGAGGTAAATCATGGCTGAATCAAAAGTTATTCTTACAAAAACTATTGCTAACCTCGGTCACTCCGGTGATGTTGTGAGTGTTCGCGCAGGTTACGCTCGTAATTATTTAATTCCACAGGGTTTCGCATTCCCTTGGACTAAGAATGCTGCTGCACAGATCGAAGAAATGCGCCGCGCACGTCTTGCTAAGGCAGTTGCTACTCGTGAAGACGCAGTTGCTGCAAAGGCTAAGATCGAAGGAACAGTTGTAGAAATTACTGCACGCGTTTCCGAATCTGGCAAGTTATTCGGTGCTGTTAATGCAGAAAAAGTTGCAGATGCTCTTGCTAAGACTGTTGAAGTTGCTGCAAAGGACATCAAGGTAGAAAACATCAAGACACCTGGTGAATTCCCTGCAACTATTGCATTACATCCAGAAATTTCTGCAAACATCACCGTTAAGGTTATTGCAGAGTAATACATATTAATTGAGCTTAAGCATTAGCCCTCCCGTAATCTGGGAGGGCTTTTTATTTACATATTCGACACGCCGTCTTGCTCAACTATGGTGTATCGAGTAGAATTTTTCTCTGTTGCTTTATATGAGCAACAAGGCCCCCATCGTCTAGCGGTCTAGGACTACGCCCTCTCACGGCGCCAACACCGGTTCAAATCCGGTTGGGGGTACGACGCAACGATACTACATCGTTACGCTATATTGGGGTATGGTGTAATTGGCAACACTGGTGATTCTGGTTCATCCATTCTTGGTTCGAGTCCAGGTACCCCAGCAAGTTACGGGAATCGTTTAACGGTTTCCGTTTTTTATTATCAATAAACTTACACCACTTCGCTGTAACTATCAGTTGCTTATAAACCTTGGTGATATTTACGTTGTGGACATGATTGTTTTTCTTTTCTGTAATAAGTCTGTTACTTTATTAGATAGAATCGTTCCTAATATGAACACAATAATATGCATTTAATAGAAAGCGAGTATATTGGCGGTGTGCAAGTTGATTATGCTTGCGTTTATAGGCAACGGATATTTTCATGAGTTAGCTTCTGCATTCTTTTGCTCTGCATGAAGATAATTTGGGGAATTGAGAGAAATATGGCAGAACTAAAGCGAAATATGGAAGCTCGTCACTTAACTATGATTTCTTTAGGTGGCGTTATTGGAACAGGTTTATTTTTAAGTTCCGGATATACCGTGTATCAGGCTGGACCTTTTGGTGCAATACTTGCGTATGCAATAGGTTCGGTTCTAGTTTACTGTGTAATGCTTTCCTTAGGTGAGTTGTCAGTGGCAATGCCGTATGCAGGCTCATTTCACATGTATACTAAAAAATTTATCGGTCCAGGTTCGGCTGTTGTAGTGGCAATATTATATTGGTTGAACTGGGCTGTGGCGCTTGCGTCTGAATTTACTGCTGCAGGATTGCTTATGCAACGCTGGTTCCCGACATCTTCTGCTTGGATGTGGAGTGCGGTATTTATTGCTGTAGTATTCTTACTCAATATTTTATCGGTGAGAATTTATGGTGAGTCTGAGTTCTGGTTCGCGAGCATTAAAGTGATTGCAATCATCGCTTTTATTCTTATTGGATTACTCGGAATATTCGGAATCATGCCAATTCATGGAGTCCGTCACGCATATTTGCTTACCAACTTCTATCGAGACGGATTGTTCCCTAACGGTATTATTCCAGTGTTCTCAACTTTGCTAACAGTTGTGTTTGCTTTTTCCGGTACGGAAGTTGTGGGTGTTGCGGCAGGCGAAACAAAGAATCCAGAGAAGGCAGTGCCTCGTGCAATTCACACAACTGTTTTGCGCTTAATGATTTTCTTCATTGGATCAATCGGCGTGATGGGTGCTCTTATTCCTTGGCAAAAGGCTGGCGTAGACACCAGCCCATTTGTGCTTGTATTCCAAAGTATTGGTCTGCCATTTGCAGGGGATATTATGAACTTTGTTATTCTCACTGCTGTTCTTTCTGCGGCTAATTCTGGCTTATACGTTTGCTCGCGAATGGTGTGGTCACTTGGAAAAGAAAAAATTATGCCTACAATGTTTGCAAAAGCCAATAAGCAGGGTGTTCCAGTAAATGCTGTGATTTTTAGCATGGTTGGCAGCTTGCTTGCATTGCTTTCTTCCGTATTTGCTGCTTCAACTGTTTATTTAGCGTTGGTTGCAGTTTCTGGTTTAGCAACGTTGGTTGTTTGGGTGTCAGTGTCCGTATGTCATATTCTCTTTAGAAAGCAGTTGAAACAATCAGGCAAGTCTGTTGACGATTTAGCGTATAAAGCACCTGGATATCCGATTGTGCCAATCGTGGCTATTATTTTGTGCTTTGTATCGTTTATTTTGGTTTGCTTAGATCCTGAACAGCGTTCAACTTTATATTATGTTGTGCCATTCGTGATTGTATGTTATGCGATTTTCTACATTCAAAAACGAATTCACGACAAACGTGGCAAATAGTAGAACTTCCAAAATATTATGCGATAAAACCACGTGTAGGCTGTATGCTGAAAAATTCGTGCGAAGTCTAGAACACGGCTATATGTAATAGTCGCCTTAACGAATAACCGCACATTTAAGTTTACTATTAATCATTATATGCGGGGAATTACATTGTTAATGGTTGTAACATGTTGAGTGCGTGGTATGTTGTGCCAGAATTTGAGTACAATATGGTAAGTCCATATATGCGAAGCATATTAGTCCTGATATACGATAGACTGTGAATTATGAATCCTGAAGCATTAAGTGAATTATTACATACAATCGCTAAGAAGCTTGTTGCAAGTGGCAAAGCAGGCGAACTCACCGAAGATCTTATTCCGCAAGCGCAAAAGCTTGTGGTCATGCGTCCAAAAGACCGAGCACATGGTGATTGGGCGACGAATGTCGCAATGCAGTTAGGCAAAAAAGCTGGAATGAAGCCTGTTGATTTGGCACAGTTATTTGTAGCAGAGCTAGAGCAGTCTTCAGGAATTGCGCACGTAGAAGTTGCAGGGCCTGGATTTATTAACATAACGCTTGATAGTGCGAGCGCTGCTGCTGTTGTTGATGCGATTCTCGAACAAGGTTCAAGCTTTGGAAAGAATCAGCACTTATCAGGCAAGACCATGAATTTAGAGTTCGTGTCTGCTAATCCAACAGGACCTATTCACATTGGCGGCACACGTTGGGCGGCCGTGGGCGATTCAATGGCGCGGTTATTGGAAGCGAATGGGGCGCACGTGGTGCGTGAATATTATTTCAATGATCACGGTGAGCAGATTAACCGCTTTGCAAAATCATTAATTGCAGCAGCGCACCATGAGGAAACGCCAATTGACGGATATAAGGGTGCGTATATTGATGAAATAGCTCAGCGAGTAATTGATGAGGCAAAGGCTGAGGGGGTGGATATACTCGCGTTGCCTCGCGTTGATGGTGGAAAAGATAGTGATGGCAATCCGTTAGGGGAAGGCGACTCGCAGCAGCGCGAAGCATTTCGTGAGCGTGCTGTTCCGATGATGTTTGCGGAGATTCAATCTTCGATGAAAGATTTCCGCGTAAACTTCGACGTCTGGTTCCATGAGAACAGCTTGTATGAGCAAGGAGAAGTTGAGAAAGCAATCGACAGCCTCCGCAGCCAAGGTGATATTTATGAGAAAGATGGGGCAACATGGTTTGCTTCCACAAAACATGGTGATGATAAAGACCGTGTAATTCTCAAATCTGATGGTAATTACGCTTATTTCGCCGCAGATATTGCTTATTATTACAACAAGCGTCATCGCACTCAAGATCCAGCTGATGTGGCAATTTATATGCTTGGTGCTGATCATCACGGCTATATTGGACGTATGATGGCAATGTGCGCAGCCTTTGGCGACAAGCCAGGGGAAAATATGCAAATATTAATCGGACAATTAGTGAACGTACTTAAAGACGGTAAAGCAGTTCGCATGTCGAAGCGCGCTGGAAATGTTGTGACAATTGACGACTTAGTCGAAGCTATTGGTGTTGATGCATCACGTTACTCACTAGCTCGCACCGATTACAACACAAGTGTTGATATTGACTTAGATTTGTTAGCATCACATAGCAACGAGAATCCTGTGTATTATGTGCAGTATGCACACGCTCGCTCATGTAATGTTGAGCGTAACGCCCAAGAAGCGCAGATTAGTATGAGCAACGCTGATCTTTCCTTACTAGATACTGAAGCAGATGGTGAGTTACTTGCTGCATTAGCTCAATGGCCAGCGCAGTTAACCCAAGCAGGTGATTTACGCGCACCACACAAGATTGCACACTACTTAGAAGATTTAGCTGCCGCATATCATAAGTGGTATAACGTAGAGCGTGTTGTTCCAATGGAACTCACTGAGCTTGAAAATCGTGGAAGTGACGAGGAGCGCGAACAGCTTCGCATTGCTAAAAACCCTGAGCCTAAGCGCGCAGCAGCACGCTTGAAGCTGAACAATGCTGTAAGAACAGTTATTGCTTCTGGATTGGACTTATTAGGTGTAAGTGCTCCAGAGAAAATGTAGCATGAGCTTCTAGTAAATAAAGTGGTGGTTTCTACTAGTGAGGAATCACCACATTTTTTAAGTTAAAAAATCTGTACGTTTTGTAATACTTTTAAGCTAATCATCAAAAAATTTGTTAGCCTATATATTAGTGAGAAAACACAGGTGGAAAAGGCTTCGTATGTCAGATATTTCAAAAAGTATGGCACTATTTGCAAAAGGTAGTGCAATAAATAGTCACGGTTCTTTAGAATTCTACGGCACAAGTGTTCAAGATTTATTAGAAAAGTACGGTTCTCCATTATACGTGGTAGATACTGATGAGGTTCGTGAACGTGCGCAATATTTCGTAAACACTGCTACTGAGGCTTTTCATAACACAACAGTACACGTGAGCTACGCTGGAAAAGCATTGCTCACAAAACGTCTTGTTCGCATTATGCTTGAAACTGGTATGCATATTGACACTTGTACAATGGGTGAAATGCGTATCGCGCTCGCAGCGGGAGCTCCTGGTCGCCGTCTAGTTTTGCACGGGAATAACAAGTCGTACGAGGAATTAGAGTTAGCAATCCGAGAGGATTTTGACAAAATTGTTGTAGATGAACCACAAGAGCCGGCTCGTATCGCTGCAATTGCGAAACGTCTTGGAACTCGCGCTCGTGTTATGTTGCGAGTATCTGCGGGTATTCACGCAGGAGGACACGAGTTTATTTCCACTGCGCATGAGGATCAAAAATTTGGTGTGGCATTATTATCTCCAACCCAGAACCAAACTGTTCCCGATTTTGATAATGTTAGTCGTGAAACATTAGAAGTGTTGCGTACTTCACCAGCATTACGTGTTTTACAAGAAATTTTGAAATATCCAGAACTTGAGTTAGTAGGCATTCATTCACATATTGGCTCAAATATTCACGATGCTGACGCGTTCATGCAGGCTGCGAAGCGTATGATGGCATTGCGTAAAACCTTATATTGCACTGATGCGTATACGCTCCCAGAAGTTGATTTGGGTGGTGGCTATTCAGTCGCATACCTTGAGGATGAAGATTCCATGGATATTGCGCTAGAATTGCAAAAACTCGCTCAATCAGTTAAAGAAACTAACGCGCAGTTAGGCATGCCAATGCCTGTGATATCTTTTGAACCTGGTCGTTGGATTATCGCTCCTACTGGCTGCACATTGTATACAGTTGGCACAACGAAAACAGTTCAACTTCCAGACGGGACTTATGATAGCAAGGGTAATCTCATTCATCAACGCCGTTATATCAGCGTTGATGGAGGCATGAGCGATAATATTCGACCAGCATTATATGGTGCAGAATATACGGCTGTGCTTGCAAACAGGACTTCTGAATCTGAGCCAGTATTATCACGTATTGTTGGTATGCACTGCGAATCAGGCGATATCCTCGTGCATGAACGTTATCTACCGCAAGATATCACTCGTGGCGATATTCTAGCAATCCCACTTACTGGCGCTTACGGTAGAACAATGGCAAGCAACTACAATCAGGCTTTATTCCCTGCAGTGGTTGCAGTCTCAAAACAAGGGTCTTCAGTGATGCTTCGTCGTCAAACGATTGAAGATTTATTAGAATACGATCAAGACTAGTTAACAATTTCAAAGAATTATGTATTCAGCATTTTAAGAAACATATAACGGCTACAATGCATAATAGAAGAAAAGATGTTGTTCATAAGGAGTATATGGTGACACAAAATCAAGCCCCTATTCGCGTAGCCTTGCTTGGCGCAGGTACGGTAGGTTCACAAACCGCTCGTTTAATTGTTGAGCAGCGAGAAGAATTAGCACAGCGTATCGGTCGCGATATTGAACTTGTTGGTGTTGCATGTTTAAACCCTGAAGAAGTGGATGCACCTTGGATTGAGCGTTCCTTGCTTACCACTGATACCGCAGGCCTATGCACTCAAGCAGATATTGTGGTTGAGCTTATTGGCGGTTTAGAGCCAGCACGAACATTCGTGCTTACTGCTTTAGAATCAGGAGCATCAGTAGTGACCGCAAATAAGGCTTTGCTTGCAAAGTATGGTCCTGAATTGTATGAAGCAGCGCGTAAATCGCATGTGGATATTTATTTTGAAGCTGCCGTAGGCGGTGCAATCCCAATTATTCGTCCATTGCGTGAGTCCTTAGAGGGGGACGAAATTACCAGTATTCTCGGCATCGTCAATGGTACAACAAATTACATTCTTGACGAGATGACCACTAAAGGTCTTGATTTTGATGTTGCGTTGCATGAAGCACAAGAAAAAGGTTATGCTGAGGCTGATCCAACAGGCGATATTGAAGGATATGACGCTGCAAACAAGGCTGCTATTATGGCATCCTTAGCATTCCATACGAATATCGGTATTGATGATGTAAGCGTTGAGGGTATTACTTCAATTACTGCTGATGATATTGCTGCTGCAACTGCTGAGAATAAGGTTGTAAAACTTTTAGCAGTTGTAGAACGAGAAGATTCAGGTGTAAGCGCTCGCGTATATCCTGCCCTCATTAGCAATAATCATCCGCTTGCATCAGTACACGGTAGTTTTAACGCAGTATTTGTGAAAGCTGAGGCAACTGACGATTTAATGTTCTATGGTCGCGGTGCTGGCGGTGCTCCAACCGCAGCAGCAGTTGTTGGCGATGTTACAACAGTTGCACGTCATATTGCACAATCTTGCACTGGTCCTGAAATACGCTTATACAACGATTTGAAGAAGTCACCAATTGGCGCTGCAAAAGCGGAGTTTGCAGTACGCTTCCTCATCCACGATAAGCCAGGCGTGTTAGCTCAGGTTGCTCAAAAATTCTTCGAATACGGGGTTTCTATTAACGGTGTAAATCAGGATATTAAGCCAACGTTGCACGATCCAGGATATTCAGGAGAATTACAGCAGCTTCGTATCGTAACTCATGCATGTGATGAGCTTACTTTGCGCAAAGTTGTTGAAGAAGTGTGCAACTTGGATTGTATTTCTGGAAAGCCATCAATATTACGCGTATTGCATTAAGGAATAACTATGGCTACTGTGCATATTCGCGTTCCTGCGACAAGCGCTAACCTAGGATCTGGTTTTGATTGCGCTGGACTAGCCATCGAATATTTTGACGAT
>JAUMUB010000006.1 GCA_030530905.1 Bifidobacteriaceae bacterium
TTTTAAGCATGTTATACTCGTAACATTTTAACGAGATTTCTTAAAACGGACAACAAACAAGCCAGCACCAATTAAAGTCAGAGTGCTTGTAAGAAGTACTAATACATTAAGATTAATACCAGTTCTTGCAAGAAGAACCTTAATTTTTCCTGACGTATTTTTGGTATTCTTAGACTGCGCGCCATCTTTCTTACCCGTGTTAGCGGTACTTGCTGGACCATCAGTCTCTAATGATGCTATAGCAGATATAGGAGCAGTAGTCTTTTCATCTGCTGGATCTTTAGCCTTTGCTGGGGTTTCTTCCTCGTCTTTAGGGGTTTTTACTTCAGGGGTTTCTTCCTCGTCTTTAGGGGTTTTATCCCCGTCATTTTCAGGTGCAACATAATCCGCTAAACCAGCACCAACAAACATTGATGCATTAAGAGCATTATTACTACTCCTAGAGTTAGTATTCTCAGGCAAAGGATTTCCATAGAAATCAGTATCGTATGGTACACCCTCAACACTTGGTAAATACCAACCAGCAGCATAATCAATGCTTTTACCCTGCTTTGATTGCACTTCTAATTCAGATGGAGATACATCACGGCGGTCTGTAATAGTGCCACTCCAATAATCAACTGCTTCTTTCAAAGTAATACCACTATTAGCAAGTACAGAACCTTCCTTAAGCTTCAGTGATTTGAAACTATCTGGAGAGGTAATACCATTGATTGCCTTTGTTGCTGTGCTGTTATCAGATGGTAAGGCAATTGGAATATCCTCATCATCAGGAACGATAATTGCCTTCTCTTCAACTTCTGGAACTTCAACATTCTTATAAGCGTTATTATAAAGCTTAAGCTGCTTGCGTAAAGTTTCAGTTTCGCCAGCATACCATTGCTGTCCTTTTGTTAAGTTGAAAATATTGTTGAAAATGTAGACTTCACGGTTGCCTTGACCAACCTTTGAATTAGCAAGACCGAATACTGCACCATAAGGGCCAATAATTGGACGATCAGAACTAATCGTATTGTTATAAATCATGGTGCCGCCTGCCATGCCTTGTGAGAACTCAAATGTTTTATCATTATCATTTTGGCTAATATTGAAGCGAATTGTTGGTGCTGTATGCTCATATCCGTGCATGATAAGCATGAAGCCACCCTCATTATCGTGAGAATAGTTGTATTGCATTACGGAATATGATGACGCATGATCGCAGTCAAGGCCTTGACCATCTTGAGTGCCATGTGTATGAGATACTTCATTATATTGAATAACTGTGTTACTTGCCTCAAATGGCCAAATTCCTGCATTATAGCCAGTATTTTGATAACGAGTATGACGAACTAAATTATGTTCGACAAGTGCGCCATCAGTATCGCGTACAGTAATACCATCACCACCAATGCGGTTGAACGCATTATTGCGCACAATAACATTGGTTGATGGATACCAGTGGATTGGTACGTTAGGTGCATTACGTGCTGACTGGTTGCACCATGTTGAGCTAACTAGTTTAATACCAGATCGGTCAACATTTTCTATAACGTTATTTTCAATCAAAACATTATCGTACTTAGTCTTTGTACCACGTATTTCTTTACCTTCAACAGTGCCACCTGCATCGAAGAAAATACCACCATTCCACTTGTTATTTAAGTGACCATTAATGCTGTGAATGTATAAATTACGAATAGTAATATTATGAACTACGCCAAAGTTGACGGCAGAAACATTCACTGCACGGAGTACTTTAACAGTATTATTTGATGAATTTAACTCAAATGTCGCATTGTATTTTGGATCAGTATTGGTAATTTCAATATTTTCAATTGTAATATACTCTTGATTTTTTAAACTTACTACGTTAGTTAATTCACCATTACCGTTGAGTTGTGGCAAGTTTCCTTCACCGTATGCCCCAACAATAATAGGATTATCTTTTGCACCAGAGCCTGTGAAACGTAATTCTGCAGCAGCGCCATTAAATACGCTGCCACGTTTAATTAAAATTTTATCGCCTGGATTGAAAATGTTTGCAGCTGTCGGCAGAGAACGAACAGGAGAGTCTTCGCTAAGACCAGTATTCGCATCGTTACCGTTTACAGAGTCAACATAATAGGTTTTTGCGGTAGTTTCTTGCTTAACAAAATCAGCGACAATTGTGAAATCAGACTTAGTGTCTTCAGGCACTGTGTAGCTGTTGTTAGTAACTGCGGTATTGTTTACAGTAATTTTGTTAAGAACATAACCACCTTTTGCGACAGGAGTCATAGAAATGGTGTCTCCTGCAAAAGAAGTGTACTTATTCAAGATTAAGGCACCAGATTTGAATTCATCATCTGCACTACCATTTACAGTAACCGCCGTATTGACTTTTACATACACAGGCATTTTAATGACTTTGAGGTTATCAAAAGAAACTTTTCCACCATTATTTTTAACAATATAGTATGCGCTTGGTTTTGTAGTATCCCAACCTGCATCATTGTTCGCGTTATAGGATACAACAGGTAAATTGTTCATGGAAACAGACACAACGCCGTCTTCAACAACAATAGTAAATGGTGTTTTCTGATTAGCTAATGTGTATGCTGCTTGTGCAAGAACTTCATTTGAAGTATCGGTAATATGGCGGATGTAAATATTTGAAGCATCAAAATCAACAACATAGCGATCGTTTACAGTGTTTGAACGGAAAGCAACTTGTGGGTTAGTAGCATCTGAGTTTGTTATAGTACCTTCAAGTCGATAATTGATTAAATCTGCAATATTATCATTTTTTGCTTGTACCCATGCTAGATCAGTGCTGGTGTTTGTAACAACCATTTCGCCATTTTCAATAGCTATAGAAGCATTAGAAGATTGAGTATATTTGCTGGAATCTAACGCCGTGTTGAAATAATCCTTAAATAATTCAGTCGGCTCATCAGGCTCAGTCTTAAACTTTGCAACAATAATCACACTGCCGGTTTTATCGTTTAATGTAAACACGTCGTTGACAATTGGTAGCAAACCGTCAGTGCTAGTGTTAGTGTCGGCACGATAAGATGCATAGCCTTCAAAAACATATCCAGGCTTAACTGTTACTGCTAATGCGACAGAATCTCCATCATTACCAGTATTACGGTTTGCTGATACGGTACCGCCAGCATTCTGTGGATCAGTGTCATCTACGCCGTTAGTTTGCGTTTTTGTGGTGATAGTATACTTACCAATCTGTTCTATTTCATCAGTGGTAATTTTGATATTATCGATAATCCACTCTTGCTGAGGGAACTGGCTTGCAAACGCAATATGACCGTATTCTAGGTCTCGAACACCTGCTGCATTATTTTCTAATAGTGTTACGCCATCAAGAGCAAATTTGACTGTGTCACCAGAAACTGTAATTGCAGCCTTATAAGGATCTTTTCCTTCGTTAATTGGCCAGAATACGTTCTCAACCGTTGTAAGATTTGTAGCCTTGTTATTAACTAATCTTTGAAGCAGTAGCTGCTTTTGTACGCAGTTGTAGTTTATTTGAAAACGGTTTGCACCTTTATCATCTGAGAAAAAGACCATTTTAAGATTACTTTGAGTATTCTTTGATCCTAACCAGAGGTCAAATGTTTCCACAAAATCGTGAGCGTTAACTGTGCCCTTGGTAATAATTCGATTTTCTGGTCCACCGCCGAGTATATGTGCTACACCATTTTTAATGTATTTTTTACTTTCTACCCATTGAGAATTTGTAGAAAAATCTTCACTGAACACAACGCGTGTGCTAGATGTGGCTTCTTCTGCAAACACTCTAGGTGTTGCAACAAATGCCGGTGTTAGCATTATTGCAAGCGAGAGAGCTAGCGAAAGTATTAATAAGCCGGGAGATTGCTTATTAATGAATATATGCTTCTTTTTCATGGTTCTCCTTCGAACTTTCTATACATCGTTGTAGGGAAGCAAGAATAAGTATACACTATTTTGTTTGGTTTGTGAACTTAATAAATCACCATGTAAAAGTGGTAAGAACATAAATTGTTCCCCCAAATAATATTTATATAATTGAATATTTTTAGTTTTTATATTAGTTTCGCCCCGTCTTGCACGTATTTGTCACTGCGAAAAAGCCTTATATTTTATGGCAACACGGCATGTTTTTTGCAATTGTCCGATATATACAGCATACTTGTATCAGTAAGAGATACAAGTTATTGAAAGAAGTAAAATGGACACTCGATTTTCTGTAGCTTTACACATATTATCTATGGTCAGTGAGAGTAAAGAAAATCTCAGTTCACAGGCATTAGCAAAAAGTGTAGGAGGCAATCCAAGTTATATTCGTAAGGTGATTGTACTTTTAAAGAATGCTCAACTAATAGATTCTAGTCAGGGGCGTTCTGGATACAAATTATTAAAAGAACCTAAAAATATAACGCTATTAGAAATTTATTATGCAACTCAAGAAATTGATAAAATTAGAATATTTGAACTTCATAAAAATTCTAATAAAGAATGTCCAGTAGGGAAAAATATTGAAAAAGCGATGACACCGATTTTCATGCATGTAGAACAAACAATGCAAGAAGAATTAAGTCATAGAACCCTACAAAATGTGATCGATAATTTATATCAAATAGCTAATAAATAAAGGAAACATTTTTACAATGAAAGCAGCATTACATACAAAATACAGTAAAGATAATATTGAATTAACTATTACCAATGTCGAAAAACCTAAAATTAATGCGCAAGAAGTACTGGTAAAAGTTACGGCAGCAGGCGTAAATCCATTGGATAATATGATTTCCCGTGGAGAAGTGAAACTCATTACTCCATACACATTACCGCAAATTGCAGGTAATGAAGTGGTGGGAGTTATTGAAGAAATGGGTTCTGCAGTAACAAGCTTTACAATTGGTGATCGCGTATTTGGACGATTACCTTTAGACCATATCGGCGCATTTGCTGAATATGTAGCAGTAGATTATCGAGCATTAGCAAAAGTTCCAGACTATTTAACAGATGTTGAAGCAGCAGCAGTTCCACTTACATCGTTGACAATTATGCAATCACTTGAATTAATGAATGCTCAACCAGGTAAAACAATTTTTATTTCTGGAGGCACTGGTGGAGTTGGAGCTATGGCAATTCCAATTGCTAAGGCAAAAGGCTTAACAGTGATAACTAATGGTGATGGAGCTAGTGCAGAGCGCGTCATTTCTTTGGGAGCCGATAAATTCATTGATTACAAGAAAGAAGACTATACTCAAATAGTTCATAATGTTGATTATGTTTTAGATACACTCGGCGGTAAAGAAACTGAAAAGCAAATGTCTATTATGAAGAAAGGTGGACATTTAGTATCGCTTCGAGCAATGCCAAATGGATCATTTGCAAAGCGTATGAATATGCCAAAATGGAAGCAAATTTTGTTTGGTTTAGCTGGACGAAAATTTGATAAATTAGCACAACAATATGGTGTTCATTATCATTTCATCTTTGTTAAAAGTGACGGTAAGCAATTACAAGAAGTGGCAGATATATTTAATAAAATTCAAATTAAACCATCAATTGATACTGTTTACCAATTTGAACAAATAAACGAAGCCCTTAATAAAATTGCAAATGGGCGTTCTCGTGGAAAAACTATTATAAGTTTTGAAAATAAGTAGGAGAAAATATGTCATATATTACAACAGGAAATCAGTATATTAGTGTTTTTGATCATAAGATCGCGTATCGAGAGCTTGGTAAAGGAAAATCAGAATTACCATTAGTTATGTTAATTCATTTAGCGGCAACAATGGATAATTGGGATCCTAAGTTACTTGATTTACTTGCAGAAAAGCAGCATGTTATTGTACTAGACCTTCCTGGAGTTGGAGGAAGTGAAGGGAAAGTTGCCTCAACAATACCAGGAATGGCAAAGCAGGCGATAGCTATTATTAATGCTTTGGGATATAAGAAGATAAACTTACTTGGTCTTTCAATGGGTGGCATGATTGCGCAAGAAATAGTACGCATGAATGGTGATTTAGTTGATCATTTAATGTTAACGGGAACAGGTCCTCGTGGTGGTCTTGAAATGGATAAGGTAACAGGGAAAACTTTCCGTTTTATGTTAAAGGCTGCTATAGAACGGATTGATCCAAAGCGTTATATTTTCTACAATCATGATGAGGAAGGGCTTATTGAAGCTAAAAAAGTATTAGGTCGTATGGGTGAGAGAACTGCTGAGAATGCTGATCGTAATATGAAGGTATCAGGATTTTTGACACAATTATGCGCAATAAAACGTTGGGGTAAAGCACCTCAAGATGATTTGAAATTTATTACTCAGCCTACACTTATTGCTAATGGTGATAAAGACATGCAAGTGCCAACTGAAAATTCGTATGTAATGCATGAGAAAATCAAAGGCAGTAAGTTGATTATTTATCCAAAAGCTGGACATGGATCAATCTTCCAATATGCGCCTGAGTTTGCAAAAGAGATATTAGATTTCTTAGAATCATAAATAATTTATAAAGTATTTATACGCATGCGTGATAAGAACAATTATGAATTTGTTTTTATTGCGCATGTATTTTTATGTGCATATAAATATAATTACATGACTTTGTTCTGTTAATCTGTATTTAATTGCTTATGGTATATTGGTTTATTAAGATTTTGTTCAAAGTTGGCGTTTTATAATGATACATAGTATCAATGCCGTTATTTATTGTTAATCTCTTGTTATAAGATTTTTGCCTATGAATACAGAAGTAGATGAAAAGAAGATTAAAAATAATGCAAACCTTTTTGTACAAAAGAAGGCTTTAATCGCATTTACATTTTTCTCCATGTTTTTTGGTGCAGGAAATCTGATTTTTGCGCCGTTTCTTGGTGCTCAGGCGGGGACTGCAACTCCGCTTGCAATGGTGGGTTTTATTATATCGGCTGTTGGTTTGCCTGTGCTAGGTGTAATAGCTGTATCAACTGCTGGCGGATTTGATCAGTTAACAGGTAGGGTTTCAAAGTCGTTTGCTATTGTGCTTGGCTTAGTTATTATGATTACGATTGGTCCAGGATTCGCGCTTCCTCGTACCGCTTCAACATCATATGATGCGGCAATCGTGCCGTTTTTGCCTGATAGCATTCCTGCGTGGTTGCCACGCTTAATATACTCGCTAGTGTTTTTTGCTTTGGCATATATTATTGCGTTGAAGCCGGCTTCTTTGACTAAAGTTATTGGCCGTTTTATGGCACCTATTCTGTTAACTCTTATTGCAGTAATGTTTGTGGCATCCTTATTTGTTCATCATGCTGCAATTATGCAGCCAAACGGTGATTACGCGCATAATCAGTTAACACAAGGCTTTTTTGATGGCTATCAGACAATGGATTTGATAGCAGCATTATATTTTGGAATTATTATTAGTGCGAATTTACGAAATATGGGTGTGAATGATCCTGCTCAAAATAGTAAAGAAGTCGGATTTGCTGGCTTACGTGCTGGCGTAACCTTGGCTATTGTTTACGCAATGTTATCGTTTATTGGAGTTATTTCTAATTCTATTCAGCCAATTGATGTCAGCACTGCTACGGGTGCAACCGTGCTAACGAATCTTACAACAGCTGTTTTTGGCAGCTTTGGTACTGCATTATTAGGTTTAATTTTTGTTATCGCATGTTTTAATGTTTGCGTTGGTTTGATATCAACTTGTAGCGCGTATTTTTCTGAAAAGTTCCCTAAAATTGGTTCGTTCACATGTGATTATCGCGCTTGGAGCATAATAGTTACGGTTGTGAGCTTTGTTATTTCTAACGCCGGTTTGAGTACTATTATTAAAGTTTCTGTTCCTTTGTTAGTTGCACTGTATCCAATCTCTGTTGTTTTAGTAATTCTGGGATTATTACATAAGGTATTCTGCTCACGCTTTGAAAAAGTATATTTCTGGACGGTACTATTCACAAGCATTGTTAGCGTGCTGCAATGCATTAGTAGTTTCTTGGCATTGGCTAGTGTTGAGATTACTGGTTTGAATGAGGTTTTACAGGCTTTGCCTTTTGCTCAGCAGTCATTTGGATGGCTTGTTCCAGCAATCGTGGGTGTGATTATTGGTGTGGTAACTAGTGTTGCTTCAAAGAAACAGCAATAGATTTTAGCGCTTAATAGCGGTTTATAACCTACTGCCCTGTAGTATTCTAGTTGACTACAGGGCAGTTATTTATTGGTACGAATTCATCCACGCGGTTCCACGCGCGCGTAGCCCATTGCAGATTGCTCTGCCTCCTATGAAACTGATACAGATGAGTAGCCATAAAAGTATGGTGCGGATGATTTGCGTTGAACTATATATTGTGCATAATTCATACATAATATATGCAGATGGAATGTATGCAAGAACAACAATTAAACAGGTTTTAGCTAGATATGTGTAATCTCCTGCTCCTATGAGTATGCCGTCTAAAGCCCACATCCATCCTGAAAGTGGTAAGAACAATCCTAGTACACACATGCCAGCAGTAATAAGCGTGATAACCGCACTGTCATTACTGTAAAAGTGTGGTGTCGTGAAACCTAATATAATGAGTAGAACACCGATAAGTATACCGCTGTAAAATCCAACTTTTGCACAGTAATGTAAGAGATTTTGTGCTTGTTGCTTATGTTGTGCACCTAGTTCGTTTGCAACTAAGGCTTGTCCAGCTATAGCAATTGCATCAAGCATGTTCATGACAAAGTTAAAATGAGCGTTCACAACTTGATAGCTTGCAAGCACTTGTGCGCCCATATTAGTGGCGAGAATGATGTTAGTAACAAGTGCGGTACGCATTGCAAGTGTTCGTAAAAATAACATAAAGCCATTTTGTGCTGTTGATACTATGCTTTTGACTTGTGGCATAATATTAGCTTTGAGTTTTCGCGCCCACGTGAATGCTGGAATGGCAACAATAAGACCCATAACCCACTGTGCGATGAATGTGGCATAGCCTGATCCTGCGATGCCAAGATGTAGGCCAAACACAAACGCTAAGTCTAGTAGAATGTTGACAGCAGTTCCAACACATGCGGCGATAAGAGGCAATGATGCTTTGTTTGCAGCTCGAAAAATTCCGTTTGCAGCGTAGACCAGCAAAGCGCCAGGTACGCCAAATACCATCGTGTGAATATATGTTACTGAGTTATCTAATATTTCACCGCGTGCTCCTAGAACATAGCTCATTGGTTCTGCGAATAAAAAGAGAATGATGCTTATTGCTATGCCAATGCTTAGTGCTAACCAGATACCGTTAATCCCCGTTTCTAAAGCTTGCTTACGTTTGCCGGCTCCCATGAGTGTGCCAACTTGTGAAGTAGTGCCGTATGCTAAAAATACGCATAATCCAACTGCTGTGAGTATAAGGCCTGATCCGATAGATAAACCACTAAGCGCCTGCGTGCTAATATGTCCGACAATCGCTGTGTCAACGAGTACGAGTGCTGATTCTGCGAAGAGTTGACCGAAAGTTGGTATTGCTATGCTGAGAATTTTTTTATTTAATTCACGTGTTGCTGTCACGGATCGTGTGCTCATGGATGATATTGTAGCAACGCTTGCAATATCAGGTTCATAAATCTTGTCAAGTGGCTGAAAAAATCCTGAGTGATAACATATGTTGTACACAGACTTATCCCCAATATGTGTATAAATAAGTCTGATATATCAAGATTTTGTAAGAAAATGTGGATAACTTATATTGCTTGTCCACAAAAGCCTATCGGTGTGTTGAATTTATAGAGTAGAATGTGGATAACTTTTGTGTCCTTGTAAAGACTTGGAAAATATTGTAAAAAGAGTAGTTTCGCGCTCGCAGTGTTCTTATGTGTTCATATACTTTAATATATGGCAAATAATTCTCAAGAAAATATGTACGATTTAATGCAACTACAAAACACTGCATTGCTTGATAATCGTATACCGCCACATGATGATGAAGCAGAAATGTCTGTGTTAGGCGGCATGATCCAAAGCCAAGACGCGATTGGTGAGGTCATTGAAGTACTTGAGGCTGATGACTTTTATCAACCAAAACATCAAATAATATATCAAGCAATAATAGATTTATTCTCCTCAGGAGAAGCAGTTGATGTGGTTATTTTAGCAAGAGAATTATTGAACCATAATAATCTTGAAAAAGTTGGCGGTTCAGACTATCTACATCAGCTTATTATCACTGTTCCAACCGCTGCAAACGCTGTTTACTATGCGCAAATCGTGCGCCAAAATGCAATTTTGCGTAATATTATTAATGCTGGTACGAAAATTGTGCAGATGGGATACAGTGCTAATGGTTTAAGCGCGGAAGATGTATTGAACACTGCGCAATCGTTTATGTATGACGTAGGCAGCGGTAAGATTCGTCAAGACTACGCTTCAATTCAGAACATAACCCAAGAAGTTTTAGACCAGTTAGATAAAATTCAGAACGGCCAAATTAATGTTGGCGTACCAACTGGTTTTAGGGAGATTGATGAAGTAACTCAAGGTTTGCAGCCTGGTCAACTTGTGATTGTTGCAGGTAGGCCAGCAATGGGTAAGTCAACTCTTGCTGTGGATTTCGTGCGTTCAGCCGCGTTACATCACGATATGCCTAGTATTATTTTCAACTTGGAAATGAGTAAGACTGAAGTTGCAAAAAGAATTATTGCAGCAGAAACTAATATTCCGTTAACTGCATTGAATCACCCTGAGGATCTCACTCCAGAGAGATGGAATACATTAAATAATTGCTGGACTAATATGAAGGATAAGCCTTTATATATTGACGATAGCGCCAATATGAGTTTGATGGAAATTCGCGCAAAATGCCGTACATTAAAAAGTAAAGGTGATTTAAAACTTATTGTTATTGATTACTTGCAGTTAATGAGTTCTGGTAAACGTGTAGAAAGCCGTCAGCAAGAAGTTTCCGAGTTTTCACGTGCTCTAAAGTTGCTCGCAAAAGAATTGGAAGTCCCTGTGGTGGCATTAAGCCAGTTAAATCGTGGACCTGAGAATCGTGGTGATAAGAAGCCTCAGCTGTCTGATTTGCGTGAATCTGGCTCTATTGAGCAGGATGCAGACGTGGTATTCTTGGTACATCGCCCTGATTACTACAATGTTGATGATCGTCCAGGCGAAGCAGATGTGATTATGGCTAAGCATCGTAACGGTCCAACCGGTTCATTCCCATTGGCATTCCTTGGTGCAAACTCTAAATTCCAGGATATGGCCCCAGATCAGCTGCAAGGGGATTTCTAAAAATGTCGAATAAGCCTTGGCATGCTATTTTTACGCCTACTATTGGTAAGAGTATTCGCTATGCTGCAAAAATGTTGAAGCATGGGGGAAGCGCATTTCCGGGTAAAATTGTTGAGCAAATTGATGCTGGCTTTTTAGCAAGAACACTTTCTGCATTGCCGTACGGAGTAGTGCTTGTTTCGGGTACAAATGGTAAAACAACAACTACTCGAATGGTTGCAAGCATGTTTGAATCCTTGGGGTTGCGAGTTTTTACTAATCCTACTGGTTCAAATTTCACGCGTGGTGTAGTGTCTGCGCTATTGCAAGAGGTGACTTTATCTGGTGTTCTTCACGCTGATATTGCCGTTTTAGAATTGGATGAGGCTTATGCTGTACACTTTGTGAAGCAGATTAAGCCGCGATACACATTGTTATTAAATGTAATGCGTGATCAACTTGACCGATTTGGTGAGATTGATAATACGGCAAAATTATTGAAAACCGTTGCTGAGAATACAACTGACACAATAATTCTCAACCGTGAAGATCCAAGAATTTCAGCAATCTCAAATACTATTCCTGAGCAAGTTCATGTGTCATACTTTGGATTAGATCCACAAATTGCGTCTAAGTTCCCAACTGATGATACTTTGCATGACCGCCAAATGCATAAGCAACATGTTCAAACCTCAGTTCCAAAACACGATGCAGATGTTGAACTAGTTTCGTTTGCTGAACATTCAGGTACGTTCCGCATTAATGGTGAAGAGGTTTCAACATCTTTGCGCATTAATGGCATGTATAATATTTTTAATGCAGCGGCAGCGGCAGCAACAATTCGTGCTGTATTGCGTGAAAATCCACCTTCAACTCAGGAACTTTTGCAAGCATTGAGTAATGTTACTCCTGCCTTTGGCCGAGGTGAAGTAATTGAAGTAAATGGTCAGCCAGTGGAATTGTTGTTGGTAAAAAATCCTATTGGCTTTAGTCTTGCATTACAATCATTTCCGCCAGATAACACAAGCACTATGATTGCAATTGGCGATGAGTACGCTGACGGTCGTGATATGAGCTGGTTGTGGGATGTAGATTTTACCAGCTTGCATGATGGTGTGCGCATGGTGACAGGCGCACGTGCCTGGGATATGACTTTGCGTCTTGCATATGATCAAGTTCCTGTTGTGGCAACGAATACGAATATTGAGGAAGCATTACACGAGTTTTTAGTAAATGGAGAAAATAAGCCTAAGCATATTTTCTGCACATACACCACCATGCTTCATATTCGCGCCTTACTATCACAATATGCTCATGTCGAGGATGTTGGAGTTGGTAAATAATGTCTTCAAATAATCAGAATTTAGCAAAACCTGTTATTCATATCATGTCCTTGTATCCCAAAGACATGAATATTTACGGCGATTACGGTAATGTGCAAACAATAATTCGTCGTTGTGAAATGTTTGGTTATGATCCGATTGTTCATGAATATAATCAGGGCGATGAATGGCCTGAGCAGATTGACATGGTACTCGGTGGCGGAGGTCAAGATACTGGCCAGAAAAAAATTTTAGAAGATCTGCATGAGAAAGCACAAAAACTTCAGCAATTAGCTGATGATGACGTTCCAATGTTAATGATTTGCGGCTTATATCAATTATTCGGAGAGTATTTTGATACTATTGACGGCGATCGGCTTGAAGGTATTGGTATATTTAATGCGCATACTGTTGGTAATAAACAGCGTATTATTGGTAATATTGTGACGAATAGTAAAGAGTTTGGCAGAATAATTGGATATGAAAATCATTCTGGTCAGACCTTCTTGCACTCTGAAACTGATGCTTTAGGTTTTGTTGATAATCCTTTATATGGAAATAATCCACAAGATACTACTGAGGGTGCAAGGTATAAGCATGTTATTGGCACGTACTTGCATGGTTCTTTACTGCCAAAGAATCCGAATATTGCAGACTATCTAATCAAGAATGCAGCCATGCATAGATACGGTTCTTATGAGCCAACTATTGATGAACAGTTAAGTCAGCAATATGATGAGATTATTAAAAATGCTCGCAATATTGCAATGAGTAGACCTCGATAAATAGCTGATTTTTATCGAATAATATTATGTTATTCGGTATTAATATACCTGTTGGATTACGTATTTAAGCAAACTGTATGCTGTTGTTTACGTATCGTATAGGTAGGTTTACTAGGATAGAATAAGCAAAAGGTATGAGTTCTTAGTAAAGTTCTTGTACAGATTACAGGAGGCAATATGTCAGGTAAATTAATGAAAACTTTTCTTGCAGGTGCTGCTCTTGTGGGTGCTGGCGCTTGGGCTGTAGCTCCACGTAGTTTTAATGACCGCCGCAAGAATTTTGTATCCGGCGTTCCAGATGTATGGTATGCACATCGTGGATTACATGATGCTGGTTCAGGCTTAAGCCGCACGGGTGAAGAAGTAGACGAGTATATTGAATATACGCGTAAGATGGCAGCTAAAGCAGGTTTTGGAGATGTATCCTATGAGGGTTCAATTGCTCCTGAGAATTCTTTAGCTTCGTTTGCTGCAGCATGTGAGGCTGGTTACGGTATTGAACTTGATATTCAAATAACAGATGATCTGCAAGTTGTTGTATGTCATGATAGTACTTTGCAACGTGTCGCAGGCGTTGATAAACGTATTAGCGAATCGACTTATGATGAGCTTAAAGATATTGTGCTATTTCCAGCTCCTAATAAAGCTGGTTCGCCAAGTGTAACTGTTGATGGTGATAAGCAACAATCTTACGAACAACATGTTCCATTATTGTCAGATGTGTTAGAGCTAGTTAATGGGCGAGTCCCATTAATTATTGAATATAAGTTTGATGATAATACTGTGTGGAATGATGATAATGAGGAATTTATGAGAGTAGCTCATGAAATTCTTAGTGCTTATAATGGTGATTACGTTATTGAGTCATTCCATCCAGGTGCTTTATTATGGTATCGTCGCAATGCTCCTGAGATTACTCGTGGTCAGCTCGCTAGTAAGCCTCGTCCTATTACTGCTGGTGTACCTCAATTCTTGCTTGGCTCTCTTGCATGTAACTTCTTAAGTCGTCCTGATTTTATTGCGTATAATTGGACTGGTGATGATTTACCTCAGGTGCGTGCTGCGCGTAATCTTGGAGCTTTGAATGTGTCATGGACTGTACGATCTCATGAAGAGCTAAATGCATGTCATCTTAATTTTGATCGTCATATTTTTGAATGTTTTATTCCTGATAGCGTTCATAATGTTGAGTAAATAGACGATAGTGTACAATTTCAGTATATTTTATTGTTTGCTGTGATTTTAATATGATAATAGTTCCCACAATTTGTGGGAACTATTATTTTAAGATTGGCTTATGAGTAAAAGTTATTAGTCAGCTAAACCGTATAAACGATCGCCTGCATCACCCAAACCAGGAACAATATATGCTTGCTCGTTGAGTTTCTCATCAATTGCGCATACAACAACTTTGAAATCGATGCTTGGATCAATATCTTTTTCTACTCGTTCTAATCCTTCAGGTGCTGCAAGAATATTGATTGCAGTAACATCTTTTGCGCCACGCTCAGCAAGATAATGAGTAGCAGCAACAAGAGTGCCACCTGTTGCAAGCATTGGATCGAGTAAGAAGCACTGGCGATCTGTTAAATCGTCTGGCAAACGGTTTGCATATGTGACAATATCGAGGGTCTGCTCGTCACGCTTCATACCTAAGAAGCCAACTTCTGCTGTAGGGAGTAGACGAGTCATGCCGTCAAGCATACCAAGACCAGCGCGTAAGATTGGTACAACCATTGGACGAGGTGTGGCAATATGCTTGCCTACCATTGGGCATATTGGGGTTTCGATATTTCGGTCAACAATTTCCAAGTTACGAGTTGCCTCATATGCTTCGAGCATAACAAGTTCAGATACTAACTCGCGGAAAGTGTTTGAAGGAGTATTCTTATCACGTAAAACAGTGAGCTTGTGTTCAACAAGAGGATGATCTAAAACATGTAATTCCATACTTCTTAGAATAACGCGTTCTATTCACAAAATCGAATACTTTGACGTGCAAGCCATGTTGTTTAACAATACGTCATCATGAAATTAAAAATTTTAAAGTTGTTTGGATAAAAACGCCAGACTGTGAAAGCGCCTGTCGGCGCAGAGGCCGCTCGCAGCGGCAAAGTTTGGAGCCCGGGGCTTAAGCACAGCTGGCGCTCAAAATATTATAAGGGATATCAATATTCAATTCAAGTTTTTAAATACGGTTGAACTGAGTTTTAACACGAATTGTAATAATTTAGTTTTAGATAATTTCATAATAATATTAGGCGTTTTAGTATTATTATTCTAATTTTCCAGTATTCCACAATAATGCGCATTTGTGGAATAGTTGCGCATCGTATTGTAATTGCTTTGCAGTGCTTAGGTTTGAATTGTTTTGAGTTGTATTGTTCTCTTGTGAGATTATTTGCTGTAATCCACGAGCAATTACTTCGCAGAATACGCTTGCTCGTTCCAACGCCATAGAAAAGTCTCCGCTAAACACTCCCGATAATATATCATCAGCAGTGTGAATAATATCCTCAGTTTTTGGAGGTGTGTTAACTCCTGCAATTACTGAAGCTGTTGTAAGTTGCGGTTCTCCAATTTTCCAAACCGCTATTATTGCTGAGTTCTGTTTATAAGCCCATTGGCGCAGTAGATATAATCGCCATAGGATTCCTGGTAATGATTCTGGCTCAGCATTACTCCATAATTCTGCAATTAAATCAATGCCTTCATTTTCAACAAGAGTGAGCACTCGTTGTACAATTTCTGGATCTTCGCTTTGACGAACTTTATGCAGTAGTGAGGCAGCAGAGGCATGACTAATTTCTAATAGGCTTTCGGGATTCAATCCGTTTGATAATTGATCGAGAAATGCTCCGTTAAGCTGAGTTGGGCGCGATGGACGTTTGCTTCCTGTGAGTGCACTGGTAAAACTTGATCCTGAAGAATGAACTGAGCCTAGTGAAGCGTTATTTGCGTTAGTAGACAACTGGTATTACTTTCTGTACGTCAACAATAGAAACTTTTTGATTCTCGTATGTGTAGAATAAAGCGATTGCAGTGCCTGTTGGCATATAAGGAGATTTACTTGATAGCTCGTTTGCAAGCTTTTTATTGTAACATAATGTTTGCAGCTGCTGTAGTAGTTCTCCAATAACTGGTTTATGAGTGCAGATAATTGTGGATTGCAAAGTAGAGTTTACGAATTCTTTATTAAGAGTATCAGTTGTTCCTTTATTTTCTACTGGACGAAATTCTTGAGTGAATCGTCTCCATGGTAGCTGATGGTCGTTTTTATAAGAATCTTCTGTAAGTTCGACTGCATGTTGTGTGGGAATGCCTGTGTGCCTGGTGAATGGGCTTAGGGTTTGTATACATCGCATCCATGGAGAACTTATGCATGTAAGAGCATTGTAACAAGATAATTCTCGCATAAGAGCGTAAGATTCGCCTGCACCAACAGGAGTAAGAGGCCTTTGCGATTCTTCTCCTTCCCACTGTTTTCTTGGCTCAGCTTTTGCATGGCGAACTAGTAGTATACAGTTCGCGAATATTTGACCTGCGCGTAATTTCGCTACAAAAGTATCGAGAATTTTTTTATCAGTTTCGTGTGTGAGTTTATCATAAGATTTTTTGATACTATACCAGCGAACTTTTTGTATCTCGCTTGGTTTAGCCGGTGTTATTGGTCCCAAAGTTTCTTGGCGAAGTTTATGTTGATACTCGGGTAGTTCCTGAGCTGCCCAATATTGTACTCGCTTCATGCTTGTCACTTTTTTTAGTGAAGGCTTAATTTTCTTACCTTCAAAATGCAGTGGATATGTGACCTCTTGTAGAAACACTCCGAGTGTGACTGGTATGCCTGTTTCTTCTGTTATTTCGCGAACTGCAGCATGGCGGTGTGACTCATTTTCTTCAAGCTTGCCTTTTGGCCAACTCCAATCATCGTATTTAGTGCGATGAACCATGCATAATTCTATGCGATTTTCAAGTGGAATTGTTTGATCATAACTGCTGAGGCGGTAAATAATACCGCCTGCAGCTTCAACAACTTGATACATTATTGCTCCGTTATCAAATGCGTGAAGTTTTAACGCTGGTGCATTTTAATAAGCAATTCTTGACTGTCAACTAGCATATTGCCTTCTTCATCCTTGGTGTGAAGCTCATAGGATCCGTCAGAGCGCATATGCCATGACATGATATTGTCAGACATTTGCATGTCAATATACTCTAATAATTCGTTGATATGATCGGCATCATTAATGCGAATAAGTGTTTCAACGCGACGATCAAGATTGCGGTGCATAAGATCGGCTGATCCGATCCACACTTCTGGTCCGGATGTTGGACCTTCGCCGATTTGAGGCCCTTGAGAGTTTGCGAAAGCATAAATTCGACTGTGTTCAAGGAAGCGTCCTAAAATGGAGTGCACGCGAATATTCTCGCTTAACCCTGGAATTCCTGGCTTTAATGCGCAAATACCGCGTTCGATAATATCAATTTTTACTCCGCATTGACTTGCACGATATAATGCATCAATTGTGGTTTCATCCACTAAAGAATTGACTTTTATTTTAATCCATGCTTCTTTTCCTGCAAGAGCGGCTTCTTTCTCGCGTTCAATACGCTGAATAATGCCAGTTCTAACAGTTCGCGGTGCAACAAGTAAGCGTTGGAAGCTTGAGTTTGGTGCATATCCTGAAAGCTGATTGAATAGTCGTGTTAAATCTTGACCAACAATTGGATCACATGTGAGCAAACCTAAGTCGGTGTATATTCTTGCAGTTTTTGGATTGTAATTTCCAGTTCCAACGTGGCAGTAGCGGCGTAACCCGTCTGCTTCTTGGCGTACTACGAGAGACAGTTTGCAATGTGTTTTTAAACCAACAATGCCGTATACGACATGCACTCCTGCTCGCTCGAGTTTTCTTGCCCAAGCAATATTAGCATCCTCGTCAAATCGAGCTTTGATTTCTACTAATGCAAGAACCTGTTTTCCGGCATGTGCCGCATCAATAAGGGCATCGATTATTGGCGAATTGCTTGATGTTCTATACAAGGTTTGTTTGATTGCCAACACGTTAGGATCAGCTGCAGCCTGTTCAAGAAATGCTTGTACAGAGGTGGAAAAAGAATCATAAGGGTGGTGCAAGAGAATGTCTTTTTCGCGTATTCTCGAGAATATATTTGGTGAATGACTGGTTTCTACAGCAGTGATTTGACGACTTGTTGTAGGAATAAATAATGGGTACTTCAAGTCAGGTCGGTCAAGCTTTTGAAGCTCAAATAATACAGTCATATCAAGCGGATCAGGCATACGATACACTTCATCGTCACTTACTCTTAGTTGGCTTGCGAGTAGCTGTGATAGGAATTCGCTTGTATTATCTGAGATTTCAAGTCGGATCGGTGGTCCAAAACGACGGCGAAGCAGTTCTTTCTCCATTGCGTTGAGAAGATTTTCTGCATCATCCTCTTCAACGTCAATATCCTCATTTCTGGTAAGTCTAAAAGAACGTGCTTCTTTTATGAGCATTCCTGGGAAAAGAGATTCGAGGTGCGCAATAATGAGGTTTTCCATGGTGATAAAACCGAAACGTACTTTGGATTGTACATCATCGGTTAAATCATCGACTGGCACAAGACGGTTGATATTATCAGGAATTTTCACACGTGCGAAATGAGATTTTCCGGAGAACGGGTTTTCAACTACGATTGCGAGGTTGAGTGAGTTGCCGGAAATATATGGGAATGGGTGTGCAGGGTCAACAGCAAGTGGTGTAAGCACTGGAAATATTTGTTGACGATAGTATTTTGATAATTTCTCTTGCTCGGTAGAGGTGAGATCATCCCATTCTAGAAGCTTGATGTTTTCTTTTGCAAGCTCGGGAAGGATAGTGTTAATTACATAGTCTGCATGTTCTTCCTGCAATGCGTGCGCTTGTTCACTTATAGCGCGTAATTGTTGGCGAGGGCTTAAACCTGAAGCGGCGGTAACCGCTATATCAGTGTCGATTCGTCTTTTAAGCCCTGCAACTCGTACCATGAAGAATTCATCAAGGTTTGAGGAGAAAATTGCGGCGAAATTTGCGCGTTCGAGTAATGGAATGTTATCGTTTTGCGCAAGTTCAAGAACTCGTTTATTGAAACTCAACCAGCTTAGCTCGCGATCGAAAAAACGATCCTTTGGAAGTTTATTTTCATCCGAGCTGTTGGAGTTGATTATTTTTTCTGTTTCAGCAATATGTTCTGCAATCTGCTTGCGTAATAATGCTTTTGAAGGTGCGTCAAATTTCTGTGCCATATGCGATATTTTAGTAATTTTTTATGTCTTGTATGTAACTATTTTAAATTAGTGCTGTTTCTTCGCAAAATATGTGAGATTATCATTCGATTATATGTTTGCGACACGCCGAATATGTTATATTACACCGTTAAAATGAACATAACAATTGTTAGAAATTGCCATAATTTATCATTTAGATTTGATAAATATTCAAAGAATTACATTTTAGAAAATAAATGCACATTATCACTTATTTGTGAGTATCACATTTTTTTTAATGCATAATAGAGAGTAACAAGATAACTAAACAGAAACCCACAAAGATGTACAGTTAGAAAAATTGATACGTTGGACGGGAATTGGATAGACTTACCGTTGCAACGAAGTGGTTGTGCAGTGATTCTGTAAAAGTATCTTGAACAGAAAACCCGCGAAATGCGGGTTTTCGTTTGTTCAGAATGCTTCAATTTTTGCTAATAATATTTTATTAATACTGCTAAAAATAATGTTCAATATACTCTAATTATCGCTTCTGGTAGTTCAGTATTTAGCATCTTTAACAATTGCTGTTTAAAATCTGCGTTTTAATAGCTTAGATTTAATAGTTCATAATTAAGCTCGGCAATAATCTCAGCCTAGCTTCTTATACCTGTTGTGCTTATTCATACTTATTGGAAT